>JAFAQW010000206.1 GCA_019245995.1 Vulcanimicrobiota bacterium
AGTACGTTGGACCGTAGATGGACGGCCAGCCCCAGTACGGACCGGCACCGTACGGATAGTACGCGGGCACGAACCCGGGCGCCATAGTATAGTTACGTTGCGGATTGCACTTGTTGATCAGGATGGGATGAGGATTCGTGCGATGCATCGTCTGTGCCGCCGCGCCCACTGGGAGCAGCACGGCCAAGCCAACGATGCTTGCAGACAAGCGGAAAAAGCTCTTCATAAGAAATCATTGCTCCTATAGCAGGATGACGAGAAGCTGCCACGTTCTGCATGGAAAAGGGCGGCGCCTTGGCGCCGCCCTTGAAGGCTCGATCGCTCTCGAGTTACGCAGGAGGCCGGCGTCCGCTGTCGTGCCGACCGCCGCCGCCACCGCCGCTATTCCCAGCCGGGGGACGTGAACCGCCCGATGGGGGAGCGTGCGAATAGGACGGGCCCGATTGGTACGACGGTCGCGAGTAGGAGGGACGCGCGTACGAGGGATAGGCCTCTCGTGAGTACGACGGATAAGATCCCCGCGAGTACGACGGATAAGATCCGCGTGAGTACGAGGGCGCGGCGGCCCGTGAGTACGACGGAGCCGATTCCCGCGAGTACGACGGAACGGAATCACGCCGCGCGTACGACGGAACCGACACGCTGCTCCGCTGCTGCGAGAAACGGCCCCAGGAGTCGGCCGGCGCGCGCTCTTGGCGCGTCACCGCGGCCTGCGCGCGTTGCGTCGTTGTGGGTCGATCCAGCGTAGCGGGTCGTTCCGGTGCAGCGGACCGCTCTTGTATTCCGCGCAGCTCCGTGCCGCGCGCTTGGTTGAAGCGCTGCCACGAAGTCGGTAACGCGTTCTCGCGCATCGCGGGCGCGTTTTGGCGCATCGCGGGCGCGTTCTCACGCATCGCGGGCGCGTTCTGGCGCATCGCGGCCGCGTTCTCACGCGTTACGGGAGCAAGCTGACGGTTTACCGGGACGGCGCCGCGCTGCCGCGTCGCATTAACGCTTTGGGCACGCAACACGCTCGCATGCGCCGCGATGCTGCGCGCGATCACGCGCTGCTGCTGCTCGAACGGCGTGCGAACGATGCCGCGGGCCGCCGCGAATCGCGGCGAATTAAACGCCTTGGCGAAGCTCACCGGAGCGCGCAAGAGTCCACGGCCGAAGCCGAGATTCTCACGGCTCGGCGCGATGGGCAGGCCACCCTTCAGCGTACCGATGTGCGTGATCCGGTGGGGATCTACCGCGATCGTGTGGCCGATGATCGATCCATGGTGGAACTGACCGATCAGCGTACCGCTGCCGCCGCCGTAGCGCCAGTTGCGATAGTACTTATTGATGTTATAGACGTTGACGATTCGGGTGATGCTGACGTTGTTATAGCCACCGTATCCGTAGCCCGGGAAGCCCCACCCGAAACCGGTCCAGGCCCAGCCGGGATAGTAGGGATAGAACGGCTCGAACGGCGCGATCGGAATCCATCCGACGTACGGATACCCGAAGGAGCAACCGTAGTACGGATAGCCGTGCCCGTAGCCGTAGGGATAACCGTAGCCGTAGCACGGGTCGCTGAAGCCGACCGACACGCCGAAGCCCGGTCCGCCGATGCTGAAGCCGAAGAATCCGACGAGCGCGGGTTGCCAAGCCGGATAGGCATAGGCCTGGGGCGGATACCACGCCCAGCCGTAGCCGTTCGCGTAGAACCAGTTGCCGTAGTGATACGGCGCCCAGCCCCATGGCTCGTTACCGACCCACGTCCAACCGTAGCCGCCTTCCCAGACCCACGAACCGTTGCGATACGGAGCCCAGTTGGAAGACTGATACGGAACCCATACTTGCCCGTAGCCCGCGACGTTCTGCCACTGGCCGTAGGCATCGAGGTTGTCGTAGCCGGCGATCTGCGGATTCAGGTTCGGGCTCGAGTTGAGCGCAGCCAGCATCGTGGAATCGCGCTTTGCGTTAAAGTCGTCGAATGAATCGAACGCCACTTCGGACGTGTAGGTGATCGACGCATGGGAGGCCCCGCCTCGCGCGACCAGCGTCCGCCCGCTTTGCAGCGTATACGTCTGTTGCGGCGTGATCACCTCGACGCTTCCGCGCCGGGCCGTAATCCAGCTCGAACCGTCGCGCGCGATTGTAATCCGATAGTCACCGGCCCGTTGCGCGCGAACGCTCACCGACGGCGTGTCGATCTGAAACGCTCGGCCGTCGCGCACGATGCCGATCTCGACGGTGCCGTCGGCCAACTGCATCGCGCGATTCGTGGGATCGTTGTTGGTGATGCGCGCCTGCACGCTTCCGCCCAAACGAACGGCTGTCATGCCGTCGAATTGCAGCTCCGCCCGCGACGTGCTTCCCGTGGAGACGTAATCGCCCGGCAGCAGCGGCGCATTGCGCACGGCCGCGGTTTGCGTGTGACTGTCGCCCCGTTGGACGACCGCCGAGCCCTCGATCACGCTAACGCGCGCGACGCCCGGGCCGTCTTTGTCCGGCGCTTGCTCGGCCGGTGCCGGAAGCGCGCTGCCGAGCGTCACTCCTATGAGAGCAACCGCCGACAAAAGGCTTGTGAACCACTTGCTTTTCATTCTGTTGCTATGTCCCCTCGCCCATATTGAACCCGAATCGCGCCGCGAAATCATCGTCGCGCGATTAGTGAACCATTAAGCTGCCGTGAGATTCTCCGGACCGTGCTCTCCGACGCTCGTCGGAGCGGCATGGCAAGAAAGGCGCGGGCGCGCGGTTAACTTCTCGCCTTGGAGGTAGCGCAGATGAAGAACTCTTCCCGCATGACTCGCAAGGATTTCGTGGCCAAGGCCGTGATCTTACCGGCGCTCGCCGGACTCGTCGTCGCCGAAACCGCCACGGCGCAAGCCAAGGGCTCAAAAGCGCAGTTCAAGTATCAAGACTCCCCTCACAACGGGCAAAAATGCTCGGGATGCACGTTCTTCATTCCGGGAAGCTCCCCGAAAGCGAACGGCGCGTGCAAGCTCGTCGATGGTTCGATCAGCCCAAACGGCTGGTGCACGGCCTACGCGCCGAAGAAGTAAGCACAGCCCTTCTAAAGCCGGCAGGCTTCGAGCGCTCCGCTCCGCAGGTCAAGCTATTTCGAAAAGCGCCGCGGCGCCGATGCCCCCGGCAACGCACATCGTGACGACGGCATACTGTTCGCCGCGGCGTTTGCCTTCGAGCAGCGCATGCATCGTCATGCGCGCACCGCTCATGCCATAAGGATGTCCGATCGAGATCGCTCCGCCGTCGACGTTGAAGCGATCGTTCGGGATCTCGAGCATGTCTCGGCAGTAGACGGTCTGAACCGCGAACGCTTCGTTGAGCTCCCATATCCCGATGTCGGCCACCGTAAGGCCGTGTTGGCGGAGCAGCTTCGGCACGGCGAGCACCGGCGCGATGCCCATCTCTCCCGGCTCACAACCCGCCACGGCATAGCCGCGATAGACGCCCAGCGGCTGGAGGTTGCGCGTCGCTGCGAACGACGCCTCAACGATGGCGACCGCGCCGGCGCCGTCGGAGAGCTGGGACGAGTTGCCGGCGGTGACCGACGCATCGGCGACGCCCGGCACCGCGCTCTTGAGCTTCGACAATCCTTCCAGCGTCGTGTCGGGACGGTTTCCCTCGTCGCGCCCCAACTGGACCTGACTCTCGCTAACCGCGCCGGAAACGGGGTCTTCGAGGCGTTTCCACGACGGCATCGGAACGATCTCAGCGTCGAACCTGCCGGCGACTTGGGCCGCCGACGTCCGTTGCTGGCTTTGTAAAGCGTATTCGTCTTGGCGCTCGCGCGCGACGTCGTATTTCTTGGCAACGAAGTCCGCCGTATACAGCATCGGCGTGTAGAGATCCGGCTGATGGCGCAAGAGCCACTCTTCGCCTAAAAACCGCACGTGCAAATCGTTCTGCACCATGCTGATGGACTCGACGCCACCGGCGACGACGACGTTCGCGCCGTCCGCGACGATGCGTCTGGCTCCGCTCGCGATCGCATCCAGTCCCGACGCGCAGAACCGGCTCACGGTCTGACCCGCCACGGAGACCGGGCAACCCGCACGCAATGCGGCGGTCCTGCCGATGTTGTTCCCCGTCGCGCCCTCGGGCAGGCCGCATCCCATCACGACGTCGTCCACTTCGCCGGGATCCAGGCCGGCGCGGCCGATTGCGGCTTTGACCACGTGTCCCGCCATCGTCGCGCCCGGCGTTTGGTTGAACGCGCCGCGGAAGGCTCGCCCGATCGGCGTGCGCGCGACCGAAACGATCACGGCCTCACGCATGACTGAGCGCTTTGCGTGCGTCAGCAGCGCCGAGCGTTCCCCCGTCTTCCGCCACTCCACGAAGCAGCGCGGACGGTTTCCACTGCGGGCCGAACTGCGCTTCGAACTCGCGAATGCGCCCGTAGACTTTGTCGACGCCGACCTCGTCGGCATACCACATGGGACCGCCGTGATGCGGGGGGAAGCCGTAGCCGTAGATGTAGACGATGTCCATATCACCTGGGCGCAGCGCCACACCATCTTCGAGCAAATAGGCGCCCCGATTGATCAGCGCATACAGCAATCGCTCCCGAATCTCAGCATCGTCGGCATGGCGCGCCGGAATGCCCGCGGAGCGCGCCGCATCTGCGAAGATCTCGTCCACGACCGGATCGGCAATCGCCTCCCGCCCCTTGCCGACGGCCTTGTCGTAGCGAAAGAATCCCGCCATGCTCTTCTGACCGAGGCGGCCCATGTCGACAAGCCGGCGCAACACGTCGGTGCGGCCTTTGCCTTCGTCGCCGCGCGCGCGAGCGATGTGGAGGCCGACGTCGAGCCCGGAGAGATCGCTCATCGCGAAGGGACCCATGGGAAATCCGAAGTCGCGCATCACGCCGTCGATCCTCGCCGCGGAATTTCCGTCCTCCGCCAATGCCATCGCCTCGCGGAGATAGTCGAGGATCATTCGGTTGCCGATGAACCCGAAGGCGTTTCCGGAGAGCACGGCCTTCTTGCGCAGCGTCTTCCCGGCACCGAACGCAAACGCGATCGCTTCGGGCGACGTCTGCGCGCCGCGCACGATTTCCAACAGCGGCATGATATTTGCCGGCACGAAAAAGTGTAAGCCGAGGACGCGCTGCGGCCGCTTCGTCGCCTCCGCGATCCGATCGATGTCGAGCGTCGACGTATTCGTCGCGAGGATGGCAGAGGGCTTTGCAATTCCATCCAGCTTCGCGTAGACGTCCCGCTTGACGTCCAGGTCCTCGAATACGGCTTCCACGATGACGTCCGCCGCCGCCAATTCGCGCCAGTCGTCGGTAAATACGATGGCCTGCGCGCGCCTCCACGCCTCTTCTTGCGTGAGCTTACCTTTTTGGACCTGATACATGAACATGCCCATGACGGTCTGGCGCGCCTTGTCTACGGCGTCGTCGTTTGAATCGACGACCGTCACGGGGATACCGCACTGCGCGAACGCGATCGCGATACCGCTTCCCATCGTTCCGGCGCCCACCACGCCGGCGCTCACGATGTCGTGCCGCGCTGTAGCATCAGACCGTCCCGTTCCGGCGATGTCCGGGATTTTTGCAAGCTCTCGTTCGGCGAAGAAAACGTGCCGGAGCGCGAGCGAGGGCTTCGAGCGGGCGAGCTCCTCGAACAGGCGCGCCTCCCGCGCGACCCCGAGCGCAAAGGGCAGTTCCATCGCCGCCTCCACGGCGTCCACGAGCCTGTGTGCCGCGAGTCCGCCGCGCTCTTCCGGCGGCAGCATCTTGTGCGCTTGCGCCGCGACGTACGGGAGCGCGATCTTGGGAACGCCCGGGCCGATCTCGGCCTCGCGGGCGGAGAGCCGGCGCTTGCGCGGCGTCTCGGCCGTGGGGCTGTCGGCGACGCGCCGCGCGAACTCTACCGCGGCTTCGAGCACCGGCGCGGGAGTGATCTCGTCGAGAATGCCGAGCTCGACGGCGCGCTCCGCGCTCACGGAAGATCCTTTGAGCATCAGCTCCAGCGCGGCGCGCGCGCCGATCAACCGCGGAAGCCGCTGCGTTCCGCCCGCGCCGGGAATAAGGCCTAAGCGAATTTCGGGCAATCCTAACCTCGATCGACCCGATGCGCCGCGGTAGTCGCAGGCGAGCGCGAGTTCCAGGCCGCCCCCCAGACAGTTGCCGTCGATTGCGGCGACGTAGGTCTTCTCGCTCCGTTCGACCGCGCCGATCACGTCGCGAACCGTGATCGCGTCGGCGGGTGGTTCCTGCGCGAAGTCGTTGACGTCGGCTCCGGCGCTGAAAATTCCATTCGCGCCGGCGATGACGACGGCGCGCGTCGCCGAATCGCTTTCGGCGGCTTCGATCGCAGCCAGCAGTTCCTTGCAATAGGCGAAGGAGAGCGCGTTGACCGGCGGATTATCGAGCGTTATGACGCGAACGGCGTCGCCTTCGGCCATTTGCTACGCCGTTACCGTTACTTTCCGGTCCAGCTCGAACTGCGCTTCGTCGAGCGCCAACACGTCGCCCGAGCCTTCCACGATCTGCTGCTGATACCACGTGCACTGCGAGAGCACGTGGCCGGCGTAAAACGCCGCCGTTGACAGTTTGGCGCGGTAAAAATCCGCCTCCGGATCGCCGGCTGCGACCTTGGTTGCGGCAATCTG
>JAFAQW010000224.1 GCA_019245995.1 Vulcanimicrobiota bacterium
GCACGCCGCTTCATCGACGGCCTGACGCTGTGGAGCCACCTCGCCAACGTCGGAGACGCGAAGAGCCTGGTAATTCATCCCGCCTCAACCACCCATTCGCAGCTGTCAGACGACGAGCTGCGCGCCGCCGGGATCGAGCCGGAATCCATTCGCCTTTCCGTCGGCTTGGAAGACGTCCGAGATCTCACTTGGGATCTGGATCGGGCGCTGCGGGCCGTATGATCCTGACCACTCCATCGCAGCGGCGGGAGCTGCTCGAAAAAGTCCATACCGTTGCCGTGGTCGGCGCATCCGCCAACCCCCTGCGCCCGAGTTACACGGTGTTTTCCTACCTGCGTCGCCAGCCGCGATACGACGTGACGCCGATCAACCCAACGGTCGATGTTATTGACGGCGTCCGCGCGTTTGGGTCCTTAGAGGCTTACGCCAAGGAGCGAGGCAGTCCGGATGTCGTCGACGTCTTTCGCAAGCCCAGCGAGGTTCGCAGGGTCGTCGAGTCCGCCATTGCCGTCGGCGCACGCGCCATTTGGTTTCAATACGGTGTGATCAATGACGACGCAATCGACCTCGCCGATGGGGCCGGCATGACCGTGGTCGTCGACCGCTGCATCAAGGTCGAACACGCGCGCTTTACCGGCGGCCTTTCGATGGGCGGGTTGAACAGCGGCGTGATCACTTCGCGGCGGAAAGCGCGGTGATTAGCGTCCAGCAGAACTGAGCTTTTGGCTTAAGTCGGCCATCGGGCCGCTCCCGGCGCAGCCGGCGGCAACTGTCGGAAGTCCTCGCGCGGAGGACCCCACGTCTCGATGACGAGCGCCCCGTCGGGCCCCGCGACCGCACCGTGTAAGACGTCACCGGGAATTACCCATCCATCGCCGCCGCGGACGGTGGTTTCCCGGCCGGCGATCGTAAACGTCAGCTGACCGCGCACTAACAAGCCGACCTGCTCGTTTTCGTGGCGGTGCTCGGGCAGGCGCGCAAGCGGCTGCGCCTCCACCATCGCAAAGGTGATTCTCTCGCCGTGATAGATTCGCGCCGAGTAGCCCGGACAGATGGTTTGCGGGTCAATCGAATCGAGCGAATAGAACATCAGGCGTGAATTTCTTCGGCGTCCAGCGAGCACCCGCGTGGCGGCGCGTCCGGCGCGCGGCCGAGCAACGCGAAACCGTCCGCGTACTGCACGCCGACATCCTCAGTTTGGACTGCGACGGCCGACGAGCGGTTCGCGAGGTCCACGTGGAGCAGCGCTCCAGCCTCTCCGGCGGGCACATCCTTGCGATCAGATCCCACCACACGGGCGCGCAGCCACGGCGGGCCGGCCTTTCGGCGCGTCATCGGATCGTCGTAATATTGCGACGTCAGCTCCGTCATGCCGTACTCTGCGACGATGTTCTCGCGCGGCAGCGCAAAGCGATCGCTCAGTGTCGCGTATAGTTCGTCGCGGTCGATGGCGCGCGATCGTCCCTTGAAGCCGCCGGTCTCCATGATTCGCGAGCCCCGCGGGAGCGCAAAGCCACGGCCGGTGCTCTCGAGCCCGTCAAGGAGATGCACCAAAGCGAAAGCCGTCGCGGCGATGCACGCCGGCTCCGCTGCCGCGATGGATTCGCGGAGGTCGCGTTCCAGATCCGCGGTCAGCAGATGGTCGCCCGCGAGATACCAGCCCGTGTGGCCGTCACCGCGCCCCTCGCTTACGCGTCGCATCATGTATCCCAGCGACGACGTCGGACGCTCTTCGGGATTGGGCACCAGATTGAAATAGCGAAGCGTCGCCCGGTCCTGCAGCATGAGCCGGTCGAAACACGCGAGCAGCGCCGCATCGTACAGCGCAGGCGTCTCCATGTAGTGCCGGCCGGGCTTTCCGGCAGTTGTGCCGCTGGTTTCAAATATCAACGCGGCGTCGGAGTGGTGGAACGTAGTTATCGCGGCATCTTTGAAGGCCGGCGTCGGCACGCCGGGAATTTGTCGCCAAGAACCAGGCATGCTTGCAAGCGTGATGCCGAGCCGAGCGCAGTACCGCGCGTACGGTGCGTTGTAGCGAAGTTGATGCGCGAAGATCCGTAGCGCGAGGTCGTTAAAGTGATCGTCGCTGAGGGCTGCGCCGCGCTCGTGCCACGCATTGATCGCGTCGAGGATTTCGCCGTCGAGTGCTCCGGCTTCGCGCTCGTAGGTCATGCGCGCGGCAACGTCATGCTTGCTTCGACAGAGCGTCCCTACGTTACCAGTTCGATGAGCGAGAGTTCGGCGGCGTCGCCGGAGCGGATTCGCGTCTTGGTGATGCGCGTGTAGCCGCCGTTGCGGCCCTTCAGCGCCGGAGCGATCTGTTCGACGAGTTTCTTGACGACCGCGGGCTCGGTGATATACGCGGCGAGTTGCCGGCGCGCGGAGAGGTCGCCGTCGAGCGCCGTGGTGATGCAACGCTCCGCCAGACGACTGATCTCCTTGGCCTTGGTCGACGTCGTTTCGATCTTGTCGTGCTTGAAGAGCGAGGTCGTGAGGTTACGCAACACCGCGCGCCGATGTGCGTCCGTTCGCGAGAGGCGTTTGTACCCGATCGAATGCGGCATGTTCGTGCGAGCGCTACGCTTGGCGCAGCGCCAACCCCCTCTCTGCTAAGACCTGCTTGATTTCATCCAGCGATTTCTTGCCGAAATTTCGCATCTTCATGATCTCGTCTTCGGTGAGGTCGAGCAGTTCCGAGACCTTCGAAATGCCCGCCCGCTTCAGGCAGTTGAATGAACGAACCGACAGATTGAGCGTCTCGACCGGCACGTCCCATTCGTTCGGCGGTGTCTCGGGCAGCGGCTCGGCGCGATTCGTGAAGGTGATGAAGAGCTCGAGCTGTTCCTGCATGATGTTCGCGGCTTGCGAGAGTGCCTCGTCCGGCGTGATGGATCCGTTCGTCTCTACCTCGACGGTCAAGCGATCGTAGTCCACGCTCTGGCCCACGCGGGTATCGTCAACCGTGAAGTTGACCTTGCGAATCGGCGAAAAAATGGAGTCGATCGGTATCAGTCCGATCATGTGCTCGACGTTACGCTGCCGATCGGCCATCACGTAGCCGCGGCCCTGCTCGACGCCGATCTCCATCGTGAGCTTCGCGTCCTTCGACGAGAGCGCGCAGAGACGATAACCCGGGTCCAGAACGTCGACATCGGCGTCGGGCACGATGTCGGCGGCCGTGACCTCGCGCGGGCCGGTCACGGACAGCGTCAAAACCTTCGGCTCATCGGTGTTCAACTTGACCGGCAGCCCCTTGAGGTTGAGCATCAAGGCGATCGTGTCTTCGACCATTCCGGGGATGGTGGAAAACTCGTGAAGCACGCCGTCGATCTTCATGTACGTGACGGCGGATCCCGGGATAGAACTGAGCAGCACACGGCGGAGCGCGTTGCCGAGGGTTATTCCGAAGCCGCGCTCCAGCGGCTCGATCACGAACTTCGCGTAGTTTCCGCGCCGCTCGCGCACTTCGATGCTTGCGCCGACGGGCGCTTCCATAATGGTCATTTGTGTTTTGGCGTTTCCTTTTTGCTGTTTACGTTATCCGCCGCGATCCGCGATCGCGACGATCGGACGCCTAACAGCGACGTAGTGACGTTATCGCGAGTAGTACTCGACGATGAGCTGCTCGTCCACCGGCGTGTCGATCTGCTCGCGCGGCGGAAGTTGCAACACCTTGGCGACCTTCTCTTGATCGTTCCACTCCAGCCACTCCGGCGGGCGCCGGTTTTGGGCGATATCGAGGTTCGATTCGAAGACCGTGGACTTGAGGCTTCCCGGCGCGATCGAAACGACGTCGCCGGTGCGCAAAATGTAGGATGGAATATTGACGATGCGGCCGTTCACCCTGAAGTGGCGATGCGTCACCAGTTGACGCGCCTGCGCGCGGCTCGTCGCAAGGTTCAGCCGATAGACCACGTTATCGAGCCGGCGTTCGAGCAGCTGCAGGAACGTGCGCCCGGTCTGGCCCGGGACGCGTGCCGCCTCGCGAAAGTAGTTTTCGAACTGCGTTTCGTGCACGCCGTAGTAGCGGCGCATCTTCTGCTTCTCGCGTAACTGACGGCCGTATTCGGAGACCTTTGTGCGCGACTTACCCGTCGTCTTTTGGCCGGGCGCGGTGCCGCGTCGCTCGACGGCGCAGTTGCGCGACAGGCAGCGGTCGCCTTTGAGGAATAGCTTGATCTTCTCTCCCGTCTTGCTGGCGGCCGTCTCTCGACGGCATAGCCGGCAGACCGGCCCCGTGTAACGCGACATCGGTTACACTCGCCGCCGCTTCGGCGGACGGCAGCCGTTATGGGGAATGGGCGTAACGTCCTTGATCATGGTGATCTCCAGGCCGGCGGCCTGAAGCGACCGTATTGCCGCCTCGCGCCCCGCACCGGGGCCTTTGACCAAGACTTCCGTCGACTTCATCCCGTGTTCCATGGCCTTGCGCGCGGCGGCCTCGGCCGCCATCTGCGCGGCGAACGGCGTGGACTTCTTGGAGCCCTTGAAGCCGAGGTTGCCCGCCGATGCCCACGAGACCACGCCGCCGTGCGGATCGCTGATCGTCACGATCGTATTGTTGAACGAAGCGTGCACGTGGGCGACGCCCGCTTGGACGTTCTTTACCTCGCGCTTCCGGCGCGACTTCGTCTGCTTCTTTGCGGCCAAAATATCTCCGTAGGAAAGTAGATGGGGCCGCGAAGCGGCACCAAGAGGCTATCTTACCCCAGGACCCGCGGGCCGGTCAACTTGGGACGAAAGGGCCCGGCGCGACGGCCGGGCCCTTGATTTTTTCCGAACTGCCTATCCTTACGGATAGAGAATGCGGAAGCCGATGCCTGCGAACGGACCGTTGTAGGTCCGGCCGATCGGTGCGTTTGTCTTGTTTGACCAGTTCTCTCCCATCCAGCCGAGATCGATGAAGATCGGGCTATTGCCGATGACCCAGTCGAGACCGATCTGGTATTTCAGGACGTTGTATGCCAGGTCGTACGAGAGTGGCTTGATCGGTGCCGTGGAGACGTTGGTGTACGTTCCCTTGACGTTCGGGTAATACCAGATGCTCCCGAAGAACGAGAGCGGCTGGTTGAGGTCGGGCAGCTTTTCGCCGCCGAAGCCCCACGAGTTCATGTTGGGATAGCCGTAGCTATTCGACATCCAGATATAGCCCACGCCGATGTAGATCCGCGGCTGAATAACGCGAACGGCGAATCTGACGTCGGCGTTCTGATCATAGAGCTGCGTCTGGCCCAGGGGATAGTACCCCATACCGCCGATCGGCGTCACGTAGCAGTTTGCGCCGAAGGTGGTTTTTCCAGTAGAGCTCGACGTCGAGGTGCAGTTGTGCTGATAACCCCAGCGCGAGTACGAGCCTTCCAGCATGAACGGAATGCTGCCCAAGCTGAACTCGCCTGCACCGCGTACCGCGTACGAGCTGGTGCCGTTTCCTGAGGTTCCGCTGTTGCCCGCGCTGAACTCGTTATAGATGCTCGGTGAGAAGATGTAGTCGCCAGCCACGAACGCCTCACCCATCATCGGATGGGGGGTCGGCGGCGGAGGCGGTGGCGGCGGTGGGGGTGCCGCGGGCGGCGGCGGAGCCGGGCTCGGGGGCGGCGTCGAGGGCAGATAGCGCACGACGACGAGATGCCGATCCGGGACCCACTGCACGTACGCTCCCATGCCTTCCGAAATGACACGGACAGGCACGAGAACGACGCCGTTATAGACCATCGGCGGGACGTCCAGCGGACGTGTCTCGCCGTTGATCACGACCTCGGGCTTGCCGACCGTCACCTTGACCTCGGCGCCGGGCTTCGACACGGTTGCCGTTCTGCTGCCCGGATCCCACGAGACCGTTGCGCCCATTTGCTCGAACATCGAACGAAGCGGAATGAACAATGTGCCGCCTTTGACGAGCGCTGCCAAAACGCGGCCCTGCTTTAATATATCCGGTTTGGTGTAAACGTGATGATCGTTGAAGAGAATAGGAATCTGGCCGGACGGCGGACTTCCAAAATCCGCCGGGGGCGGCGATGCTTGCGCGACGCTGTTGCCTGTGTTTCCTTGCGTCGGCGACGGAGCAGCTGCCGCACTTAGCCCACACAGCGCTACAATTAGCGCGGTGAGGACACCGGTGCTCAGTCGTTTCACGAGTGCCTCCTTATGGTAAAAGGTCTTGGGCGACGGGAGCACTCCCGTCCACCCCTACAATACGAGCAGCCGCCTGAAGCGTTGCTACCCGTACAAAGACACGATACCCCTTCTTACCTTATTACGCAACGCGATAAACGCCAGAGCCAGGCTATTCCTAATGAAGTCTCCATTAAGGCAAGGGCGAAAGCAACCCTCGGAGCGCCTGGTTGGTTGGCCGTCTTCGACAATACCAAAACGAGCGTTGCGAGCGCCGGCGCGGCGATCTGCGGCCCCACGACCGCCAGATTCCAAACCCCCATGGCGGCGGCCATCGCGTTGGATGGCAGAACCCGGCACGCGATGGCCCAGTCCGCTACGAGAAAGACGCCCCAGCCGATTCCGGCGAGGACCGTCGCGAGCGCGATGGCGCCCAGCGTGTGCGAGACGATGAAGAGGCCGAGCGCCGCAACGAACGCGCCACCTCCGATCGTCGCAACGAGGCGTTTGTCGAGGCGATCCGATGGCCGCGCCGCGAGCGCCGCCCCCACGGAACTCACGATCGTGAAG
>JAFAQW010000229.1 GCA_019245995.1 Vulcanimicrobiota bacterium
TCTACGGTGGAACCTATCGCGTCTTCACTCACGTCTTTCGCCGCTACGGCATCGAATTCACATACGTCGATACGTCGGATCTCGCAGCGGTCCGTGCCGCGATCCGTCCCGCCACGAAGCTGGTGTGGTTAGAAACGCCCACTAACCCGCTATTGAAGATCGCCGACATCTCCGCCGTTGCGGCGACGAGTACGCGCGACCGCATTGTGGTGGTCGACAACACCTTCGCGACGCCGTACTTCCAGCAGCCTGTGGCGCTCGGTGCGCACGTGGTCGTGCATTCGACGACGAAGTACGTCGGGGGACACAGCGACGTCGTAGGCGGTGTGGCGATCACCAACGATGCGGCACTCCACGAGCGGATTCGCTTCATTCAGAACTCGGTCGGCGCGGTCCCCGGCGCGCAAGACGCCTGGCTGACGATGCGCGGGGCGAAGACGCTAGCTATTCGAATGCGCGAGCATGCCCGCAACGCGCAACTCATCGCCGAGTACTTGCAAGCGCGCCCGGACGTCTCGCGCGTGTATTATCCGGGGCTCTCGTCGCATCCGCAACACGAGGTCGCTCGGCGCCAAATGAGCGGCTTCGGCGGGATGGTGTCGTTCGTTCTCGATGACCCCGAGCGTGCGATGGAGCTCGCGCACACCCTGCGGTACTTCAGCCTCGCCGAGAGCCTTGGCGGCGTCGAGTCGCTCATCTGTCACCCGGCGCGAATGACGCATAGCTCCATTCCGCAAACGGAACGCGAGCGCCGCGGCATCACCGACGGTTTACTGCGGCTGTCCGTCGGGATCGAAGACGCCGGCGATCTGCTCGAGGATCTGCAGACGGCCCTCGACCGCACGTCGGCGCGCGCAACCGTCTACGGCTGATTGATCGGATAACGCACGGCGCTGACATCGCCTAAGACACGGCGAGCCTCATCGGCCGAGGCATCGCCGATGCGGGTCGTCTCGGCAAGGACGATCCCGCGCTGGCCGTCGGCCCATACGATCGCGTACTCTTTGCGCGCATCGAACCCGCTGCCGTAAGCAATCTCCACAAAGTACGCGGGCATGCCGTTCTTCAGAGAGATGGCGGTCTTGTTACGAATGAGCGTGCCCTCTTGCGAGCCGTGCGTCTGGCTTTCGAACTGGGAGACCCATTGATCCGGTGGGCCGCCATAGGCTTCCATCGTAAGAGAGATCGTCCGCGCATCTTCTTTGCCCGGCCGCAACACCCACAAAGCGACCGGTTGCATATCCTGGCTGAGGTTGTCCAGCGTCATCTCCTGGCGGGCGAGTAAGACCGCGTCCGGCGGCGCCCTGAATGTCATGGCCGGATCCGTGTAGACCAGCGGATCGGGGCTGGGCGTGGGCTCCGGCGCTTGCCCCAGGCTGCGCACGGGAATGGAGAGCGCGCCAAGCGCCGCCGCAATAACGAGTAGCCGTTTCATGCTCGGTCCAGTACGTTCGTCAGTGCCGGCAGCGACACTTCGTAACGGTACGCGACGTTGCGATGGTCGTCGTCGAACTCCTCGTGATGCACGTCCAATCCGAGTTCGCGGATCCGGGCCGCAACGACTCTCGCTCCAACGTCGAGATGGTATTCGTCGCGACGGCCGCAATCGAGATAACGCAGTCGCAACCGCTCGAGCTCGGCGCGGGCGCGGCTCACCCGCATCGCCGGATCGAACGCGAGCCAACGCTCGAAGACCTCGTCGTGAAGCTCTCCGGTCGCTCGGTCGAACGGCAGATCCAAATCGAACGCCGTGCCGCTGCGCGGAGAATACGCCGCCGCATAGGCGAGCATCTCCATCGTCGTATACTCGGCGGCGTCGCGTTTGCGCTTCTGCTCGAACGACCCGACGAAGGCCGCGACGTCAAAATCGAACATCTCTAGGGTCCGATGCACGATGGGAAACGCCATGAGATGGGCGTAACGAAAATACGAGTCGCCGCTATGCGACGCGAAGGCGGCGAACGTGCCGGGGTGTGCCAAGACCAGGTGCATCGCGCCGAACCCGCCCGAGGACTTTCCCACGACGGCGCGACCGCCCTCGGACGCGATCGCGCGATAGTTGCGATCGATATGGCCGACGACGTCGCGAACCGTGTAGGTCGCGTAGTCCCCGTTATGGATCGAATCGACATATTGGGATCCGCCCAGGC
>JAFAQW010000240.1 GCA_019245995.1 Vulcanimicrobiota bacterium
ATGAGCTCGTCGCGCAGTGCGGCAGCCTTTTCGAACTCGAGGCCCGCGGCCGCGTCGCGCATCTTTCTCTCGAGATCCCGCGCCATCTTGGTCGCTACGTCACGCGGAAGCCGCTCCAGCCGAAGCTTCGCCGTGTTCTCCTCGGTGGCACCAACCATGCTCAAGATATCGTGGATCTGCTTGCGCACCGACTTCGGCTCGATGCCATGCTCGCGGTTATAAGCGAGTTGCATCTCGCGACGGCGGCGGGTCTCGCCGATGGCGCGGGCCATGGACTCCGTGACCACGTCGGCGTACATGATCACCTTGCCTTCGACGTTGCGCGAGGCGCGCCCGATGGTCTGAATGAGCGACGTGCCGCTGCGGAGGTAGCCCTCTTTGTCGGCGTCGAGGATGCCCACGAGCGAGACTTCGGGCAGATCCAAGCCTTCGCGCAAGAGATTGATGCCCACCAGCACGTCGAAGACGCCGGCCCGCAGATCTCGCAGAATTGCCACGCGCTCAAGCGTGTCGACCTCGCTGTGCAGGTATCGCACGCGCAGGCCGTTCTCCAGAAGGTAATCCGTGAGGTCTTCGGCCATTTTCTTCGTGAGCGTCGTTACCAACACGCGTTCCTTGCGCGCCGCTCGCTGCGCGATCTCTTCCATGAGATCGTCCACCTGGTTGCGAGTTGGTCGCACCTCCACCTCCGGGTCGACCAGCCCCGTAGGCCGAATGATCATCTCGACGACCTGGCTGCTGCGAGCCGTCTCATATTTGCCGGGCGTTGCGGAAACGTAGATCACCTGCGCCACGTGTTCGTCGAACTCGTCGTAGGTCAGTGGCCGGTTGTCGAGCGCGCTGGGCAGCCGGAACCCGTGCTCCACCAAGACCTCCTTGCGCGAACGGTCCCCGGCATACATTCCGTGCACCTGCGGCAGCGTCACGTGCGACTCGTCAACGAAGAGCAGCCAGTCTTTGGGGAAGAAGTCGATCAAGCACCAGGGCGTAGAGCCCGGCTCGCGTCCGGTCAGATGGCGTGAATAGTTTTCGATCCCGTTGCAGTAGCCGACCTCGCGAAGCATGTCGAGATCGTACCGCGTGCGCATCTCGAGCCGCTGCGCCTCGAGCAGCTTGCCGTGACCGCGGAAATAGGTCAGACGCTCGTGCAGCTCTTCTTCGATGGAAACGATCGCGCGGCGCAACTTCTCGTCGGGCGTGATGAAGTGCTTGGCGGGGAAGATCAGGAGCTCGTTTTTGCGCTCCAAATACTCGCCCGTCAGCATGTTGACCACATCGATGGACTCGATCTCATCGCCGAAGAACGAGATCCGGTGCACGAGCTCTTCGTCGACGCCCACGAACTCGAGGGTATCGCCGCGCACGCGAAACGTGCCACGCACCAAATTGAGGTCGTTGCGACGGTACTGCATGTCGACGAGTTTGCGTAGCAACACGTCGCGGTCCAGCGTGTCGCCTGCACGCACTTTTACCGACATCTCGATGTAGTCCGAGGGGGAGCCCAATCCGAAGATGCACGACACGGAAGCGACGATGATCGTGTCGCGGCGCGTCAACAGCGATTGCGTCGCGGAGTGCCGGAGGCGCTCGATCTCATCGTTAATAGAGCTATCCTTCTCGATGTAGGTGTCGGTCGACGGCACGTACGCCTCGGGCTGGTAGTAGTCGAAGTACGACACGAAGTACTCCACCGCGTTTTTGGGGAAGAACTCGCGAAACTCGGCGCAGAGCTGCGCGGCCAACGTCTTGTTGTGAGAGAGTACAAGGGTCGGCTTACGGACGAGCTCGATGGTGCGCGCCATGGCCATCGTCTTGCCGCTTCCGGTGACTCCGAGCAACGTTTGGGCGCGGTCCCCGCGCAACACGCCTTCGGCCAGATCGCGCGTGGCTTTCGGCTGGTCGCCGGCAAGTGCGAAAGGGCTGATCAAGCTAAAATCTTGGGACACGACCTTCCTTATTAACCGCCCCCGAGGGCGAAGCGATTCAAGGCGCGAACTACGACGCCGGTTACCATGACACACCCGCCCTTGCTCTTCTGTGGGAACTCTAATCCACAGTTGGCCGAAGAGATCGCTAAGCGCCTGCGTCTGCACGTGGGTAAGGCGCTCGTGTCCGAGTTCAAAAACGAGGAGACTCGCGTGGAAATCCGCGAGAACGTCCGGGGGGCCGAGGTCTTCGTCTTGCAGTCGATCTGCAAAACGCCCAACGGCAAAGGCGTCAACGATTCGGTCATGGAGCTGTTGCTGATGATCGACGCGTTGCGGCGCGCGTCAGCGGCCAGGATCACGGCGGTGATCCCATACTACGGCTATGCGAAACAAGACAAGAAAACCAAAGGGCGAGAACCGATCTCCGCCAAGGTCGTCTCGAACCTCCTCAAGGTGACCGGCGCGAGGCGCATCGTGACGATGGATCTCCACGCCGCGCAGATTCAAGGCTTTTTCGACATCCCGGTGGATAACTTGATGGCGATGCCGGTGCTGTGCGGGCACCTCAAGAAAGAGGGCCTGTGCGACGATAAGATCGTCGTCGTCTCTCCAGACGCCGGCGGCGTGCACCGCGCCGAGCTCTTTGCGAAGTGGCTGAACAGTTCGCTCGCGATTGCCTTCAAGCGCCGCCCCGAACCCGACGTTTCCGAGGTGACCGACATCGTCGGCGACGTCAACGGCAAGGTGGCGGTCATCGTCGACGACATGATCTCGACCGGCGGCACGCTGGCCAAGGCGGCCGAAGCAATCAAGGCGCGCGGCGCCACCCGCGTCTATACTGTTGCCTCCCACGGCATCTTCGCCGGCGAGGCGGTAGAGGTTTTGGAGGCGTCGGAGATAGAGAAGGTCCTCTTTACCAACACCATACCGTTTCGGAATGGGCAGACGCATCCCAAGTTCGTCCAACTCTCCATCGCGCAAACCTTTGCCGATGCGATCAATCGCATTACCACCAATCGTTCCGTGTCGGAGCTCTTCGCGGGCGACGATGCGATCAACACGATGCTGACAGCTCCCACCGAGCCGCTCGCGCCGGTCTAACTCCAGAATAGAAAGTCACAATGCCGAAGAAAGAGTTGAACCTCACGATACAGCCGCGCAGCAAGACCGGCACGACGGGCGCTCAAGCGCTTCGCGCGGAGGGAAAAATCCCGGCGGTCGTCTACGGTCACGGCGCTGCGCCCGAGCACGTCGCGATCGACGCGCGCGCCTTTAGCGATCTGCTGCACCAGGGCGGCCGCAACACGATGATCACGCTCGCCGATGGGCGGCGCAAGCGGGAGACCGCGATCATTCGAGACGTTCAAATCCATCCCGTATCGCGCCGAGTCATCCACGCCGACCTTCAACGAATCTCCGCCGATGAAGCGATCGACGCGCGGCTGACCGTCGTCACCGTGGGAGTCGCCGAAGGCGTTCGCAACTTCGGCGCCGTGATGGACGTCATCACGCACGAACTCGAGGTCGAGGGGCCAGCCGACCGAATTCCGGATCATCTGGAAGTGGACGTCAGCGCGTTGGGCATTCACGAGCACGTCTCCGCCGGCGACGTCAATTTGCCGGAGGGCTTCAAACTGCTGACGCCCGCGGACACGATCGTCGTTACGATCGAGCCCTCGCGCACGGCGCAGGAGCTGGAAGAGGCCGCGGCGCCCGCCGAAGAGGCCGGCGAGCCGCAGGTCATCGGCGCCGAACCCGACGGCGCGGCGAGCGAGGGCTGAGCGTAGTCAAAGAGCGCCGGC
This sequence comes from Vulcanimicrobiota bacterium, assembly GCA_019245995.1. Lineage (GTDB taxonomy): Bacteria > Vulcanimicrobiota > Vulcanimicrobiia > Vulcanimicrobiales > Vulcanimicrobiaceae > Cybelea. The sequence continues at coordinate 3,731 of JAFAQW010000240.1, forward strand.
TGGTCGTCGGCCTCGGCAATCCCGGACGAGAGTACGCCGCCACGCGGCATAACGTCGGGTTCATGGTCGTTGACGAGGTCGCGCGGCGCTACGGAATAGAGAGATGGCGCCGCAAAGACAGCGCAGCGCAAGCCACCGACGCCCCGCGCGGTGTCGTCTTCGTGAAGCCGACGTCGTTCATGAACCTTTCGGGTACACCGGTCCGTCTGATCTCCGCGTGGCATCGCGTCGCGCCGCGCGGCGTTTTGGTGGTTAGCGACGATATGGATCTGCCGTTCGGCAAGCTGCGTATGCGCCGAAGCGGGGGCCACGGCGGCCATAACGGATTGCGCTCGGTGATCGCGACCATCGGCGACGACTTCCCGCGCATTCGCGTCGGCGTGGGGCGATCGGAACTCCATAGCGCCGATCACGTGCTCGGCGAATTCGATGCCGGCGAGCGCCGGGCGTTGCCCGAGATTATCGGGGCAGCGGCCGACGGCGTGGAGCGCTGGATCGACGGCGACGACGAGGCGGCGATGCGCCTCGTCAACTCGTGGACGAGTGCGGCGCAGTAATCACGGACAGCGGCTCGGCACGTGGTTGATGGCCTCGACGCGCGCGCCGATTCCCGGCGAGTCCGAGAGAAAGAGCAACGCGGAACCGTCGGGACACACCTGCTCCATGCGCTGATCCGCCTCGCGCACGAGCGCCCGCACCGCCGCCGCGGGATCGCCGCCAAGCGCGACCGCGTAGCGATCGGCATCGAAGACGTAGGGGCGCAAAGCGGCGTTGCGTACCGGCACCGCAACGAGATAGACGAGAGCAAAGAGAGCTCCCACCAAAGCGAGCCGCGAGAGCGGATCGTCGTCGCGCCGAAAACGCACGCGATCGGCGAGCGCGATGGCCAGCGCCGCAAAGACCACGATCGTGCCGCCTTCGATCAGCGCGATCGACACGGCATCGCCGTGCGCGATGCCGGCCAGCGCGTACGCCGCGCGAAACGCAACCTCCGGCGGCGTGTCGGCCGCGACCGTCGCGTGACTCAAGATCATTCGGCGCGCCGGCCCCGCGGGAAGTACGGTGACGTCGCCGATCGGCGACTCTCGCCTGCTTTCGAAGATTGGTAAGGGCGCAAAACCGGCACGCTGCAGCAAGCCGACCATATCCGCGGCAATGGGACCATCGAGGATCTTTGCCGAACGAAGCGGCGTCTGCACGTAGGGGCTCGCATACCCCCATCCCACGCTGACGGCCAGAATCGCGGCGATGGTGTAGACGTACCATTGATGCGTTCTATCGACGAGCCACAAGACGACGGCGGCGATTATTCCCGCCACGACCATGGCGACGAACGTGTGAAAGATCCAAAACAGACCCCAGGTGCGCGTGAGCATCGGCGTCAGTTGCAGCGTTCGGTCCACGCGATAGAGATAGAACGCCGGCAACAAGGCAGCGACGCGTGCAGCCAGCGCGAGCGCCGCTCCATAGCAGAAACGCACGCTCCACGGCGAGCGCACCCGGCGGCGTAGGCGGTCGCGCAGCACCGCCGCTCCCCCCGAACTCCAGAGATAGAGCAGCGCGATCGCTTCGAAGATCGGCGCCAAGATCCAGCCGATCGTCGTCCAATGCACGCGACGCGCCGCCGCGGCCTGCCGTTCTCTGTCGACCAGCGCGATCGCGGGTCGCTGCATCAACGCCTCCGCGGATAAGGCGGTAACGCGCCGGTCGAGAACGTTTGGCCGCGTAATTGCCGCTTCCGCAACGCCCGCGAAGGCCAGCACCGCGAGCAACGCCATCGTTGCCGCCGCGCAAAACGCTAGATGTCGGCGCACCTTAGGTCATCTAGCTTTTTTCCGAAGCGGCCGCGCCGGATTCCCTGCGACGCGTTCGCCGGCGGGCACGTCGTGAGTGACCACGGAGCCGGCGCCCGTCAGGGAACCGTCGCCGAGATCGATCGGCGCCACGAGCGACGTGTTGGAGCCGATCGCGACGCCGCTGCCGATCGTCGTCGCATTCTTACGTTCGCCGTCGAAGTTGCACGTAATCGTTCCGGCGCCGACGTTGGTATCTTCGCCGACGGTGGCGTCGCCGAGGTACGAGAGGTGTCCCGCCTTCACCCGGCTGGACAGACGCGACTTCTTCACCTCGACGAAGTTGCCGACGTGGACGCGCTGTGCCAACTCGGCATCGCCGCGCAAATGCGCGAAGGGCCCCACCGAGCTGTCGTCCCCAACCGTCGAGTCCAAGATCACGCTCTCGCGCACCGTGACGCGATCGCCGAGACGCGCGTTGGAGAGTCGGCTGTTCGGCCCGACCGTGCAGTGCGTGCCGAGCTGGGATAGACGCGCGATGGCGGTGTTGGGATAGATTACCGTATCCGCACCGATGCGGAGCTCCGGTTCTAAATAGGTCGTCGCCGGATCCATAATCGTGACGCCCTCGGCCATGTGTCGTGCGCAGAGCCGCGCGTTCATCTCCCGACGCGCGATTGCAAGCTCGCCACGGTCGTTGATGCCCAACACGTGGCGATGGTCGGCTGCGCGAACGGGCTC
>JAFAQW010000060.1 GCA_019245995.1 Vulcanimicrobiota bacterium
CGAGCCTGCCTTCGGTGCTCTGTGGTTCTCGCACTCCTCGAATAACGGAGGAGTCGCTGCCAAAGATCTACGCGCGGTACGCTGCTCCGCAGCGCCGGACTCACTTCCCCGTGACCTCGCTCCCGTAACGCCGTCTTCGCGGCGTGGCAGCAGCGGCGACGCCACCGAGTGCAAGGAGCGCGACGATATTGGCAACGAGCGTAAAACGATCGTTGACCGCCATCGATCCCATGGCCATGCCGCTCGACGCACCGCCGACGACCTTTTCCATGATCGCGCCCGCGAGCATCGCACCGAGCGCGAACAATCCGACGAACGCCCACGTGATCTGGGGCGGAAACGATTTGCGGTAGATCGCAATCAGGGGCAGAATCAGCAAATCGCCGTAGATAAACGTGGTGTTGGCGCCGAGCGGGATGCCGGCGTTCGCCAGATAGCGCGCGATGGGCACGTTGCCCATCGAACAGATAAACGTCGCGACCGCGAGCACCAGGCCGACTCCCAGCAACGCGATGTAACCGATCACCGGCATGGCGCCGACCGCGCGTAAGGCGCCGGCGAGCCAGTCGGAAGGGACCAGTGCGGCAGCAAAGCCCGCGATTAGATATCCGGCGACGATCTCCGTACGCAGCATTCTGACGTCGGCCAGCGCCGTCGCGGCGATGGCGCGCCACGGGGCGTCCGTGCTTTCCGCTCCGACCTCGGCGTGACAGTGGGACGCGCATCCTTCCGCATCCATTTGGCCTAAGCCACCGGCGTACTCGCGCTGCACGCGCTGCAGTCGGCCGCCGCGAAACAGCACGGAGAAGCCGGCGACGACCACGGCGATGATGACGACGCCGCCGAAGAATTCCGCGAACGCGAACTTCCAACCCAGAAGCGACCAGAACAGGATGACGATCGCGATATTCATGTTGGTCGACGCGATCAAGAACGCGAAGACGGCGCGCGCGTCCGCACCGCTGCGGTAAAATCCGCGCGCGGCAGCCGCCGCTCCGTAGGAGCAGGCCGACGAAATGATGCCGAACGCGGTGCCGTAAAGAATGCTTCGCAGATTGCCGCCGAGGTACCGCTGCATCGTCGCAGGAGTCAGCGTAACCTGTACGAGCGCCGACACCAAGAACCCAAAGATTAGCCCGAAGAGGCTGTCCCAAAAGAACTGCCCGGCCGCGACGAACCCGGCGAGGATCGCCGTCGGAAACGAAAGGTGCATTAGCCGCCGACTGCGACTGGTGCGTGGCCGAACAACGGCGGGATGAAGTGTCCCGCCAGGTACGATAGCGCAAACACGCCGCATCCGTACAGCGCGACTTCCATGCCCTTGCGCAGCGAACTGCGCTCGGTCAGGGTGCCGGCATAGTATCCCACGGCAAACAGCCCGACGACGGCCAATACCAGCGACAGCAACGTCGAGAACCGAACCGGCAGCGGAGAGATGAACGCAAGTATCGGTACGAGCGATCCGGCCGCAAAGGAAATCCCCATGGCCAACGGTGCGCGCAAACCGGAATCCTCGGCCTCTCGCGGATCGATGCCGAACTCATCGCGAACCATCTCGTAGAGATAGATCTCGGGAATCTTCGTCAAGCGCCGGACGATCATCTCGGCCTCTTCAGCGCTGAAGCCTTTCTGCTTGTAGAACGCTACCTGCTCGGTAAACTCGCCTTGCGGATCGGCCGCCATCTCGCGCTTTTCCATGTCGATCGTCGCCTGCACGACTTCGCGCTCCGCCTTGCGCCCCAAATATTCGCCAACGCCCATCGACAACGCCCCGGCGAGCAGCGCGAGAAAGCCGCTGATCAGCACCGCCGCCCGATCCGCTTCGGCCACGCCGACGCCCGTGATGATGCCGAGCGTGGTGAGGATGCCGTCTTGCACGCCGAAGACGATTTCACGCACGCTGCGCCGTTGTTCCAACGTCCGTCGTTGTTGCGTGTCGGGGATGCGCGGCTTCACTTGCTGCCAGCCGGGCACGTCGACGACGACCTCTTGCACGGCGGGCGTCAGATTCGCCGGCTTTTCCGCCTCTGGCATGCGAGATGCTTGCGGACCACCGGCCATGGCTTCCTGCGTTACACCTGCACGGCAGGCCCTCGGCGTCACGCACGATAAGCCCAGCGCTATGAAAGTTTCCTGGTGCGCCGTTCTCCTCACGCCCGCGCTCGCCGCCGCATCGGCGTTGCCGGTATCGGCCGCGAACTGGCCAGTCTTCGGGTACGACCCGGGGCGCAGCGGATTCAATTCGACGGAACGTACGTTGAGCGTAGGCAACGTGCATCGCTTGCACGCGCGCTGGCAGATCGCGCTCGGCGCAATCGCGGATTCGACGCCTATTCTGCTCGAACGAGTGCGCGTTGGTCGGGGTTTTCGTTCGATGCTCTACCAGACACGCAAAGATGGCGTGACGCTCGGCATCGACGCGACGACCGGAAAGATTCTATGGCGTTTTGCGACGAGTGGACCGAACTACACGCACTCCACGCCGGCCGCCGATCCATCCGGGACGGCCATCTACGTTCCAGGCGTGGACGGCATGGTCCATAAGCTGAATGCGTCCAACGGGAAGGAGGTCAGCGCCCCGGGCTTTCCGGCGCGCGTGACGCGGATGCCCTCGAGCGAGGCCGACGAGTCGGCGCTCAACGTCGCCAACGGCTTCTTGTATGCGACCACGTCGGGATATAACGGGGACGCTCCGCCCTACGACGGTCACGTGGTCAGCGTGAAGCTCAGCAACGGCAGTGAAACGGTTTTCAACTCGCTCTGCAGCGACTATCGAAAACTGCCCGGGCCCCACACCTGCTCGCAGTCGGATTCCGGCATCTGGTCGCGCGGCGGCGCGGTCGTGGACCCGGATCCCTCGCTCGGCGGCCGAGTGTACGCCGCGACCGGCAACGGCCTATTCGACGCCAACAAGCCGGGCGGCGACAATTACGGCGACACGCTGCTATCGCTGAGCCCGCATCTGGCGATGCTGCTCGGCTATTACACGCCCGCCGACTATCAACAGCTGCAGCGACAAGATCAGGATCTCGGCAGCACGTCGCCGGCATTACTGCCGGCCCAAGGTTCGAGCCAAACGCCGTGGATGGCCGCGCAAGGCGGCAAGGATGCGGAGTTCAAGTTGGTCAATCGCGCGGCGCTGCCGGGAGTCGGCAACGAGCTGCAAGTCGTCAACCTTCCCGACGCGCTTTTCGCGACGCCGGCTGTTTGGACGGATCCGTCGAAAAACGCGTGGGTCTTCTTAGCATTCCCGAGCGTGGTGCAGGCGTACCGGCTGCAAACGAACGGAACGGGAGTCAGCTTGCTGCACGTCATGTGGCAGTCGAACCCCGGGCACACGGGCGGCGAGGGGACGTCGCCGGTCGTTGCCGAC
>JAFAQW010000126.1 GCA_019245995.1 Vulcanimicrobiota bacterium
GCGTCACCGTCAGCAGGTCCACGAGCGACTCGATCGCGGTGTTCACCAGTTCCAGGCTCAACACCAGCGTCACCAACGTGAGCGTCGCAACCACATACGACCGTTCCAGACGGAGAACCAGCGTGGCCAACAGCACGAGCGCCGCGATGATGAAGTGCACTCGCATGTTCGGCTGGGTGCGAGTGGCGTAGATGATTCCCTCGAACGCGTGATGCAACGAGCGCAAGAAGCGATTGCGCTCGATCGGCAGGTAGTGCGTCTTGCCGGAGCGCGGCGCAGCCGTTTGTTCTTCAGCCGGATGATGCATCGGCGTCGCGACTATAGACCGGTGCGGAATCGTAAGGCCACGGAAGGCCGATCGCCTTGGCCAGACGCCGCTCCTCGCGGCGCATCACGCGGCGCTGCGTGGCCTCGACGTGATCGTACCCCATGAGGTGCAGCAGGCCGTGAATCAGCAGGCGATAGATTTCGCGCTGCAGCGGTGCGTCATATCCGGCGGCCTGCCGTTTCGCCGTCTCGACCGAAATCACGACGTCGCCCAAGAGCGGCTCGGGCGACGGCTCGAGTACGGCGCCGTCCAGCGGAAAAGTGAGCACGTCGGTGGGACGATCGTGTCCGCGATAGTCCCGGTTGAGGCGGCGAATCCGCCCGTCGTCGACCAGGCTGACGGAGAGGCCCCGATTGGCGACGTCGGCCGCAGTTAGGAGACGGCGAGCCGTCGCGACCAGCGCGCGGCCGTTTACGCCGCTGCGCGGAACCGCGTTGTGGTAGTGGATCATGCGTCGGTCGGCGCGTCGCCCGCGTACGCGCGAACGATTCGCGCGACAAGAGGATGCCGGACGACGTCGGCGTCTCCCAACTCGACGACCGACACGTCCTCCAGCGGACGGATACGCGCGGCGGCCCGCCGCAATCCGCTGCGCTGCCCTGAAGGAAGGTCGACCTGCGTGACGTCGCCGGTCACGACCATCTTCGAGTTGCTCCCGAGGCGCGTCAAGAACATTTTCAGTTGGTCGTCGGTCGCGTTCTGCGCCTCGTCGAGAATGATGAAGGCGTCAGATAGCGTGCGTCCGCGCATGTACGCGAGCGGCGCGACCTCGAGCGTACCGCGTTCCATGTACTTGTTGACCGTGCTATCGTCGAGCAGCTCCGCGAGCGCGTCGAAGAGCGGGCGCATGTAGGGATCGAACTTTTCGCGTAGATCTCCGGGAAGAAATCCTAAACGCTCCCCCGCCTCGACGGCAGGGCGCGACAGGATGACGCGATTGGCGTCACGGCGTTTGAGCGCGCGAACCGCCATGACGATCGCCAAGTACGTTTTCCCCGTTCCGGCGGGCCCGATCCCCACCGTTAGCGTCGAGTTCTCGATCGCGTGCACGAAGCGACGTTGTCCATCGGTACGGGGCCGAACTTCGCGACCCCGATGCGTTCGCACGAGGGTCTGTAGCGGAGCGCGATCGCCGCGCTCCGTGCCGGCATCGGACAGCACGAGGGCGACGTCGTCGGGCGTAATGTGCGCACCGCCGACGGCGGCATCTAAGACTCGTTGCACGACGCCCTCCGCCCGTTGCACGGCCGCCGCATCGCCCGCGAGCACCAGCCGATCTCCGTCGGCCTGCACAGATACGCCGAGCGAGGACTCGATCGCCGAAAGGTTCCGGTCGAACTCACCGAACAGGCGCACGCGGTCGGGCAGGGCCCGCAGGTCGATGGATCGCTGAGCCGTCAAACGGGAAAGTCTTCTCCGCGCAACGCCTTAGGCTTGCCGAGGATTTCGGCCACGACGATCGCGCGCACCGCGTCGCGCTTGGTCCCGAACAGCCTCTTAGAACGCGGCGCCGGCGCGCGCGCGGTCGCGGCGGTCGCGTCGTTGGGCCGCGCCGGTGCAGACGGCGTCACGGGTTGCGGACGGCGCGATGTCGGCGGAACGGCCTGCTGGACGCGACGCACGGGCGTCGCCGCGTGGCGGCGGGCGCTCGAAGCGATGCTGCTCACGACGCCCACGACGATCAGAACGACCCAAACGAGCGTCGCGACGTCGTGCATGGGTTATTTTGGCGGCGATCCCGGGATCGGCGGCTGCTGCGAATCGGCGCCCGGTTCCGTCGACGCTCCAATTGAAGAGCGCATGTCGGTATCGGCCTGAATGTTCTTCAGGCGATAGTAATCCATGATGCCGAGGTTGCCGCTGCGAAATGCGCCCGCAATCGCCTGCGGGATCGAGGCTTCTGCCTCGACGACTCTCGCGCGCATCGCCTGCGTCTGCGCCTTCTGCTCTTGTTCGGCGGCCAAGGCGGCATATTGACGTTCCGCGGCTTTTGCTTGAGCGATGCGGCGATCGGCTTCCGCTTGACTCGTCTGCAATTCCGCGCCGATATTTTTGCCGACGTCGACATCGGCAATGTCGATGGAAACGATTTCAAACGCCGTACCGGCGTCCAGACCCTTGGCGAGCACGGTCTTGCTGATCCGATCCGGATATTCCAGCACCTCTTTGTGGTCGATGGCGGCACCAACGGCCGATACGACGCCTTCGCCCACGCGGGCCACGATCGTCGGCTCTCCGGCTCCGCCGACGTAGCGATCGAGGTTGCTGCGCACCGTGATCCGCGCCTTGACGTTGAGCTGAATGCCGTTTTGCGCGACGCCCTGGAAGACCGGCGTCTCGATCACCTTCGGATTGACCGACGTCTGCAGCGCTTCGAGCACGTTGCGCCCGGCCAGGTCGATGGCGGCCGCCCGCTGCCATTCCAACGGGATCTGTGCGCGTTGGGCGGCGATCATCGCCAGCGTCACGTTCTCCACGTTACCGCCGGCAAGGTAGTGTGACTGCATCTGATCCACGGTGAGATTGAGACCGGCCTTGCGCGCGCGCACGTAGTTGTCGACGATCACCCCGGGTGGAATCCCAATGAGCCGCATGCGGACGAGAGAAATGATCCCGAGCGGCACGCCCGCCGCGATCGTGCGAATCCAAAGCCCAATCGGGAAGTAATAGAGGAACGCGAAGAACGCGATGATGACGAAGAGGATGATGATGGCGCCGCTGACGGCTATCATGGCTACTCCTATGCCGTAATGGGCTCGACGAAGACTCGTGCGCCTTCGACGCGCACGACGCGGACCGGGGTTCCCTGTGCGATGAACTCGCCTGCGGTGAGCACGTCAACGCGCCGACCATCGATCGCCGCGATTCCCGCGGGACGCAAGTACGAGACGGCCGTGCCGCTTCGCCCGCGCAGCATGGATTGATCGGCGCTCGCCACATACTCCGGCCCTTGCGCCGACATCAGCGCGAGACGATGGGCCCACGCGTTTTCCGGGACCGCGCGCACGGCCAACGTGAAGCCGATCACGGTGAGCACGA
>JAFAQW010000068.1 GCA_019245995.1 Vulcanimicrobiota bacterium
TCGATTTCGAGCCGCCGCGCCGCTTCCAAACACGCGGCGGCAAAACCGGAATCCGCCGCGCGGGGCAAAAGGACGAACTCGTCGCAGAACGCGCGCGTCGCATTCAGGGCGGTCATATCGCCCGCAGCGATGAACTCGGCGCGACCATCCTCGCGTAGCGCCTTGATGAGCGACTGAGCCGTTACGGTGCCGGCTGCCGTCACGAGGACGCGCCGCACGGGTTGCCTAGAGCGCGTCATGCGGAGTCCAGCGATGGCTCAAGTCTTTCACCCGAATCGTGCCGGCGTGCGCAAACGCGTAGAAGCGATTGTCCGGACCGACGTAAACGGTGACGCCGTGGAGTGGATCGTGACCGTAGAAAACGATCGCATTGCTTGGAGCGTCGTAGACGGCGCGCCAACGGTAACCGGCGGGAAGATGCGCGTAATCGAATTGGGCGGAAGAAAGGCAGCCGGCGAGCGCCGTCGCGATAGCGGCGGCAACGACTCGGCTAATACGACCGAACGTTACGCAGTCCGGCAGCCCTGAAAGCCGCGGCGACCTTTTCGGCGTCCGCGCCCGCGTCGGGATAGAGGACGACGGACCTGCCGTTCGCCACCGCGTCATCGAAGTTCGCGACTTCGTCGCTCGGAATCGCATAGGCCGAAAGGTAGTGACGCGTCGCGCTCTCGTGCGACCGAAAGGAGCCCAGCGTCGCCTGATGACCGCCGATGCCGGGAACCCCGGTCCCACCGGAATCGCTCATGATGCCGCGGCCGCGCGTCATGTCGTCGGAGAACGAGTCGTGTTCGACTTCGGCGATCACGTCAATGAACTCGATCGGCGAGTCTTCTGTGTCCTCTGAGGGCGCGCTGCTCACCACTTTGACCTTGCTCAAGTCGACGGCGGCGCCGGAAAGTGCCTGTTCCAACGCGTCTGGGTCGGACTGTGGAAATATCCCGACGACTAAACCTGCTGCCACGGCTTTTGCGACTCCTTACCCGCCGTACGTTCTGATGGCGTGGGCAAGCCGTTCGACGCCCACTCGGATATTCTTCTCCGTGGCATTGGAGAAGTTGAGCCTCATTCCGTCGTGCACGTTGCGACGCGGATAGAAGTTGACGCCCGGTACGAAGACCACTTTCATCTCCGCCGAGATGCGCAGCAGCGCCGCCGTATCCACGCCCGGCACCGTGACCCAGAGAAACATCCCGCCCTCCGGACGCGTGAAATGGACGTCGCGCGGCATGGAGGCCGATAACGCTTCCGACATGACGGCTTGCCTCGCGGCATACGTTCGCGCGATTCGCGCGACGTGCGCGTCGAACGACGCGCCGTCGCGCGCGTATTCCGCGAAGATGTATTGCGCGAGGGTTCCGCTGTGCAAATCGGCGCCCTGTTTGGCGAGAACGATCTTCTCGCGAATCTCCTCGTCGGGAATGACGAGCCATGCGATTCGCATGCCGGGGGCCATAATCTTGCTGCCCGTGCCGAGATAGATCACGGGCGCGGTCGTCTTGCAAGCGATCAGCGACGGAAGGTATTCCCCTTCGAATCGCAGCTCGCCGTACGGATCGTCTTCCACGATCGGCAGGCCGAAGTGCTCGCAAATCGCAACGACTTGCCGCCGGCGTTGCGCCGAGAGCGTGCGGCCCGTCGGGTTCGCGAAGTTCGGCACGATATACAAAAACTTCGGAAAAGGGTCCGCGCGTTCGAGCACGCGCTCGAGCGAAGCCGGAATTAGGCCCTCGTCGTCGGTGTCCACGGTGAGATATCTCGATTGGTAGGCGTCGAATGCTTGGATGGCGCCGAGATAGGAGGGATCCTCGAGGATCACGTGATCGCCCGGGTCGAGAAACACTTTCCCGAGCAGATCGAGACCCTGCTGCGATCCGTTGACGATCGTGACCGCGTCCGGATCGAACTCGCAGCCGCATCGGCGGCCGAGCCGTTGCGCGACCCACGCGCGCATTTCGGGGATCCCCTCGGTCACGCTGTACTGGAGCGCGGCGGCGCCGTACCGCTCCATGACGTTCTGCGTCGCGCGAGCGATCGCGTCCGTGGGGAAGAGCTCCGGCGCGGGAAGACCGCCGCCGAACGAGATCACGTCGGGCTGCTGCGTGACTTTGAGCATCTCGCGGATCGTGGAGGCGCGCAGGTGCGCCGTTCGCGCCGCGAACCTCGCGGCTCGCGAGATGATCGCCATACGGCCGAAGGATTATCCGGGCGCCATTGGGGGTCCGCTTATCGGGACGGCCGCCGCCCGCGAGGCGTGCGGGAACAACGCGTCACCGGTAAAGGAAAGAATCGTCGCTCCCAAGCCGGTCAAGCACACGAGGATCAGGACGAGGTTGCCGAGGACCGGGACGCATTCCGCGGCCGTGATCAGGGCGATTCCGACCAAGAGCGCCACTAACGGCGACGGCGTGGTGCTCGGACTCACGAGCTCACAGAGCCGCCGGCCGACGAGCAGCGCGAGCGCCGCCGTCCCTAAGAACGCGCTCGCGACGACGAAGACGAACTCCACCAGGATCAGCGGCAGCAACAGGATCGTGATCGCGAGCAACACCGCTAAGGGAATGACGGCGACGCAGCCCAAGACCCCGAACGCGACCGACAGTCCGGGATGGCGTTCCAAGCGGTCGAGCACCATGCGCGTCCGCAGAGGAAAGATCAAGAAGACGAAGAGCGCGAGAAGATTCCACGACAACCGCCAGAGCAGCCGGTGGTCCGGAACCCACGGCGCGTACGCCGTGTCGCCCGGCGCCCACGGAACGACGGCCTGCGTTACCGCGCCGCCGATGGCATGCAACTGGCCCGTCACGATTCCGCCAGGACGCACGTCGCAGTTCCCGCCGATGACGTTGACGTCGCCCTGCACGATGCCGGCGATGGTCACGTCGCCGAACATGACCGTGAGGTCGCCGTCGACTTCTTGCCCCGGTTCGACGACGACGGAACCGAAATACGTTCCACCGTGATAGACCGCTTCGGGCGCGGCGGAAGCGCGACTCGCCGTCAGCGCCAACGCGCACCCAAAGAGTGCGCAAATGAGTGATAGCCTTGCGATCATGAACGAGATCCTCGAATGACGTGCGGCGCGACCGCCGGCCGTAACCGGCGGTAACCGTAGACCAGCGCGCCCAACAGAAAGAGATCGAGCAACAACACCGCCGTCACCATCGCCGCGGCCAGCGGTACGGCGGGAGCCACGGCCCGCAGCGCGGCCTCCGCAGCGAGCAGACTCTGCTGCTCCGACGCGACCAACGCACCGACCGACGACGCGGCATGCAAACGCGTCAGCGCGTAGGCGGCACACGCCCACGCGACGGCGAGATAGATCAGGAGCGCCGCAGAAAGCGACATCCGCCGAACCGCTCTCGGCGTGGTCTTGGCGGCCGCTCCGACGACGGCTTGCGTGAAATCCGGCGTGATGCGCACCGGGGGCCGCGCCGTCACCAACAGTCCGTCGATCACTCGCAGCTCCTCGAGCAAAGCGGCGCAGCGGCGGCATTCGGACACATGCGTGGCGACTTCGACCGTCTTACGGGGCCGCAGCGCCCCCTCGAGGTAGTGATCGAGCAACAGCTCACACGATGAGCAGCGCATCGGCACCTCTCTTACGATCGGAGGAAAACAGGCGCTCTGCTCGCGCCTCGCGCTCGCGCATCTTTTTGGTCAGGGCGATCTTTCCGCGGTGGATCAGCGTCTTCACGTTGCCAAGCGATAGGCCCAGCGTGCTCGCGATCGTTTGGTACTCCATGTTGTCGAAGTAGCGCAACGCCAAGACGGTGCGCGTCCGCTCGGGCAGTTCCGCGAGTGCGGCTCGCAATTCGCGCTCCGCTTCCTCGCGCAACACGCCCCCTGCAGGGTCGGCATCTCGCGAGAGATCCGGAAAGGCGCTCTCGATGCCGTGTTCCGCCGACAGCTCCGCCAGTTGCGGAGCTCGAAGCGACTTTGCGAGATACGTACGAATCACGTTACGTGCAATCTGATAGATCCAGGTCGAAAATTTGCCGAGTTGCGGATTGAACGTCGCGAGGTGGGCGTAGGCCCGCAGAAACGTCTCCTGCGAGAGATCCGCCGTTTCCGACGAGTTCCGTACGGTGGCGCCGATGAAATTGGCGATGCCGCGCTTGTAACGGTCCACGAGCACGCCGAAGAGCTCTCGCTCGCCGCCGCGCACTCGTTGCACCAGAGCTTCGTCGCTCTGATCACGGAATGCCATCCCTCCCCGATTTGGTTCCTTTGGCGGCTCCTACCTAGCCGCTGTGCCGTTTGTTACGCCCGCCGCCCGCAAGGTGGGGCTCGCCGCGTCGCGTTCCGAGAGGATCGGCGCGGCAGGCAAGGGCCATTCGATTGCGAGTTCCGGATCGTTCCAGGCGATCGAGAACTCCGCGGCGGGATCGTACGGCGCGGTCTGCTTGTAGGCGACCATCGTCTCGTCTTCTAAGGCAAGAAAACCGTGGAGAAAGCCGCGGGGGATGTAAAGCTGTGCGCCGCCCGTTGCCGACAGCGTGGAACCGTGCCAACGCAAAAAGGTGGCGCTTTCCGGCCGCAGGTCCACGATCACGTCGAAGGCGCTGCCGCG
>JAFAQW010000199.1 GCA_019245995.1 Vulcanimicrobiota bacterium
ACGCTGAAAGCCGAACATGGAATAGAAGATGTAGAACGGGATCATCGGCAGGTTGTGGTTGCAGTACGACGTGCCGGCGGCCATCCAGGACGAGAGCGCGCCCGCCTCGTTGATGCCTTCTTGCAGGATCTGACCGAGCTTATCTTCCCGGTACCACATCAGCTGTTCGGCGTCTTGCGGATGGTACAGCTGTCCGACCGACGAGTAAATGCCAAGTTGCCGGAACATGCCTTCCATGCCGAAGGTGCGTGACTCGTCGGCGACGATGGGCACGACGCGCGGTCCGATCTCTTTGTCGCGCGCGATCGCGTTCAGGACGCGCACGAACGCCATGGTCGTCGAGATGTGGCGATCGCCCGTGCCTTGCAGTTGCGCGTCGAACGCGCTCAGGTCGGGCACGGTCAGGGAAACAGAGGTGCGGCGCCGCTCCGGAACGTGTCCCAGCGCGGATAACCGCTCGCGCAGGTATTTGATCTCGGGCGAATCGTCGGCGGGCCGCAGGAAGGGGATCTTTTCACCCGCGATCTGCTCGTCGGTGATTGGAATCAAGAAGCGGTCCCGAAAAATTCGGATCGCTTCGATTTCCATCTTCTTGGCCTGGTGCGCGATGTTCTGCGCTTCGCCCGCTTCACCCATGCCGTACCCTTTGATCGTTTTGGCCAGAACGACGGTCGGCGCGCCGCGGTGTTCGGTCGCCGCCTTGTACGCCGCGTAGACTTTTACCGAGTCGTGGCCGCCGCGCTGCAGATTCCAAATCTCGTCGTCGGTCCATCCCTCGACCATCGCCTTGGTTTCGGGATACCGTCCAAAGAATTCGTCGCGCACGTACTTGCCGTTGCGAGATTTGAACGTTTGGTAATCGCCGTCGACGCATTCGTTCATCAATTGAACCAGTCGGCCGCCGTGGTCCGCGGCCAGCAGCGGGTCCCAACGGCTGCCCCAGATCACCTTGATGACGTTCCAGCCGGCCCCCTTGAAGACGCCTTCGAGCTCTTGAATGATCTTACCGTTGCCACGCACCGGGCCGTCGAGCCGCTGGAGGTTGCAGTTGACGACCCAGATCAAATCGTCGAGTTGCTCGCGGCCGGCCAACGAAATTGCGCCGAGCGACTCCGGCTCGTCCATCTCGCCATCGCCGACGAAGGCCCACACCTTGCGACCGGTCGCGTCGAGCAAACCGCGATCGTGCAGGTAGCGCATGAAACGCGCCTGGTAGATCGACATGATGGGCCCCAACCCCATCGAGACGGTCGGAAACTGCCAGAACGACGGCATGAGCCACGGATGCGGATACGACGGGAGGCCTTTCCCGTCGACTTCTTGACGAAAGTTTTCGAGTTGCGCTTCGGTGATGCGTCCCTCGAGATACGCGCGCGCATAGATGCCCGGCGACGAGTGTCCCTGAAAAAAGACGAGGTCTCCACCGAACCCGTCTCTCGGCGCGCGAAAGAAGTGATTGAAACCGACGTCGTAGAGCGTGGCCGCCGACGCGAAGCTCGCCACGTGCCCGCCCAACTCGGAACTGACTTTGTTGGCCCGCACGACCATCGCCAGGGCGTTCCAGCGCGTGTAGTGCCGCAGCCGCGCCTCGACGTCGCGGTCGCCCGGCATGGCCGGCTGGCGCTCGACGGGAATCGTGTTGACGTAGGGCGTCTGCAAACCAAGCGAAACGTGTGCGCCGCTGCGTTGGGCCTCGTCGACGATGCGCGCGATCAGGTCGCGTGCGCGCGCCGGGCCTTCGGCCGCGAGCACGCCGCGCATCGCGTCAATCCACTCTTGCGTCTCTTGCGGGTCGGGATCGCGGGCCGTGGTCGTCATAGCCTGCGCAGGATTCAGCGCCGCGGGACGATCTCTTGCGCTGCTCGCGGTCGCGGGCTAGACTGATTGCACACGCCTACGCGGAGGTCGATCAGTTGACTCGCGCCTTCTCTTACCGGTTGACGGCCCTAGCGTACGCCGCGATCTTGACGGCGTGTTCTCAGTCGGCCGGTAACCGGGTACTGCCCTCCGGTATGGCGGGCCCGGCGCAGCGTTCGGCAACGGGGCATTTGTATCTGATCGTGACGATGGGCTCGTCGCGGTTCGTTCCCGAGTATCCGATCGTCAACGGCATTCCGCAGGCCACTCCCGACCGGACGGTGACCGGCTTTTTCGCACCCGTGGCGCTCACCGTCGACGACGCAGGACATCTCTACGTCCTCGACCATCTGACCATCAAGGAGTTCGCACCCGGCGCAAACGGCAACGCGCGGCCCATTCGAACGATCCACGTGCCGAACTTTCTCAACATCGGCACGCTGCTGGTAGACTCCAACGGATACGTCTACGTTGGGCAGGCCGGCCACATCCACGTCTATGCGCCGGGGGCCCACGGACGCGCGAAACCGTATGCGATCGTCAAGCCGCGCGGCTATCCGAGCGGCCTCGCCATCGACGGGTCGCGCGAACTGTACGTCCTCGGGACGACGCAGGAGATGGATCCGTATCGCGTCTTCACCACGCACGTTTCGGTGTACGATCCGCCGCCTACTTTGAAGCGCGTACGGCACTTCTGCGGGTACGAAGAGCGGTCGTCGGGCATCGATTTCGGCATCGGGCTCGACGGCAGGGGCAACGCGTTCTCCACGCACACCTATTTTATCAACTCCTCGCCACATGGCGAGGTTCAGGTCTATCGCGCGAACGACGATCGATGTCCGACGCGCACGTCGCGCGTCATCGAGACGACCAATCCGGCGCTGGTCGAACCCGTCTATATCAAAGTCGCCTACCCATACCTCTACGTGTGCGACGTCGCGTACGGATACGGCGGCGTCGTCTTCACGCTGAAAACCACGGGATCGCCGCAAACGCCGCTGTCGACGCTCGACGTGGAAAACGGGCAACCGCATAACGTCTTCGACATGGCCCTCGGACCTTAGGGGGCCGCTCGCTTTTTGCAGTTGTCATCCTCAGCTTGTCGAAGGGTGACGCAGCGGGAGCTACGGCTGAGAGGCCCTTCGGCGATGTCATCCTGAGTCCGTCGAAGGACGACCGCAACATACCTGATCCGGGTAATGCCGGCGTAGGGAGGCTGTCATGAAGGTTTACGTGCAAGGTTCCGATCCGGCGATTCGCGTGCCGCGCCGCGCGATTGCGCTCACGGACGGCAGCGCGCACACGCTCTACGATACGAGCGGCGCGTACACCGACCCAAGCGTTACGACCGACTTTCGCCGCGGATTAGCGCCGCTGCGCGAACGTTGGATCGAGGCGCGCGGCGATACCGTGGCGTTGGCGCAACCGTCATCGCTTTACCGCCGAGGGCGCGACGCGATGCCGGAATTGAAGGGCCTGCGCTTTCCCTCGCCGCGGCCGCCGCGCCGCGCGAAACCCGGCGCCAACGTGACGCAGATGCACTACGCGCGCCGCGGCGAGATCACGCCGGAAATGGAGTTTGTGGCGCTGCGCGAGGGCGTCGAGCCGGAGCTCGTGCGTAGCGAGGTCGCTCGCGGCCGCGCGATCCTCCCGTCCAACGTCAACCATCCCGAGAGCGAACCGATGATCATCGGGCGAAAGTTCCTCGTGAAGATCAACGCCAACATCGGCAACTCGGCGATCACGTCGTCCATCGACGAAGAGGTGGAGAAGATGACGTGGGCGACGCGCTGGGGCGCCGACACCGTCATGGACCTCTCGACCGGTAAGAATATTCACGAGACGCGCGAATGGATTCTGCGCAACTCTCCCGTGCCGATCGGCACGGTGCCGATCTACCAGGCGCTGGAAAAGGTCGGAGGCAAGGCCGAAGAGCTCACGTGGGAGCTCTTCCGCGACACGTTGGTCGAGCAGGCGGAACAAGGCGTGGATTACTTCACCATTCACGCCGGCGTGCTGTTACGGTACGTTCCGCTCACGGCCAATCGCATCACCGGCATCGTTTCGCGGGGCGGTTCCATTCTCGCGAAGTGGTGCTTGGCCCACCATCGCGAGAATTTTCTCTACGAGCATTTCGAGGAAATTTGCGAGATCATGAAGGCCTACGACGTCGCGTTCTCGCTCGGCGACGGGCTCCGCCCGGGCTGCACCGCCGACGCGAACGACGCGGCGCAATTCGGCGAGCTCGAAACGCTGGGCGAGCTGACGCAGGTCGCATGGAAGCATGACGTGCAAGTCATGATCGAGGGCCCGGGCCACGTGCCCATGCACCTGATCGAAGAGAACATGCGCAAGCAGCTCGAGATCTGCAAGGAGGCGCCGTTCTACACGCTGGGGCCGCTCGTGACCGACGTGGCGCCCGGCTACGATCACATCACGAGCGCGATCGGCGCCGCGATGATCGGCTGGTACGGGACCGCGATGCTCTGCTACGTGACGCCGAAAGAGCACCTCGGATTGCCGAACAAGAAGGACGTCAAGGACGGCGTGATCGCGTACAAGATCGCGGCGCACGCGGCCGACGTCGCGAAGGGGCACCCGGGCGCCGCGCACTGGGACGAGGTGCTCTCGAAGGCGCGCTTCGAGTTCCGCTGGGAAGACCAGTTCAACCTCGCGCTCGATCCGGAGACCGCGCGCCAATTCCACGACGAAACCTTGCCGCAGGAGGGAGCCAAGAGCGCGCATTTCTGCAGCATGTGCGGCCCCCATTTTTGCTCGATGAAGATTACAGAAGAC
>JAFAQW010000278.1 GCA_019245995.1 Vulcanimicrobiota bacterium
GTGGGTGCAAGAGGAGCCGAAGAACATGGGCGCGCGCGCCTTCGTACGGCGGCGTCTGCTCGAAGGCAAGCGCGACGGCTTCGACATCGAGTACATCGGCCGCGGCTATCGAGCCAGCCCGAGCGAAGGCTATGCGGGCCAGCACGCGGTCGAACAGGAGCGGATCATCACCACCGCGCTTTCCGAGTGACGAGCGGGCGGTTACGGCAGGTTTTTCGGCTCGAACATGGCGGGCAGCAGTTGTTCGATCGTGTCCTCGTCCGCGAAGAGCCGCCGCGTGTGCGGACCGATGAAGCCCGCCGTCACCATCGAATCGAATAATCGTAGCAGCGAATCGTAATAGCCGCCGTAGTTGAGCAGCCCGATCGGCTTGTCGTGAATGCGCAACTGGCGCCAACTGAGGATCTCGCAAAACTCGTCCATCGTCCCGAAGCCGCCCGGAAGCGCGACGAAGGCGTCGCTGCGGTCCTCCATGAGGGCTTTGCGCTCGTGCATCGTGTTGACGAGGTGCAGCTCGGTCAAACCCTCATGCGCGACCTCGGTTCGCGCGAGGGCCTGAGGAATCACGCCGATCACGTCTCCCCCCGCTTGGAGCGCGGCGTCGGCGACGACGCCCATCAACCCGATGCTGCCGCCGCCGTACACGATGGCGTAACCGCCCCGGACGATCGTTTCGGCGGCGTGGCGCGCCATCGTCGCGTAGGCCGGGTCGTTTCCGAGATGGGAACCGCAAAAGACGCAGATTGCCTTCATCGTCCCGCGCCCTTGGAGCATGCGTGCACCCGAGCCTGCCGATGCGGCTGACGCTCTGGGCCGCGCTCGAGTTCGTCGTCTTGGCGATCCTGGCGGTGATCCGCACGAAACTGTGGACGTACGGGTCCGATACGGGAACGTTCGCGCAGATCGTTGCCGATGCGTGGCACGGCATGCGCAACGGCGTCGAAGGCGGATCGCACTTTCGCTATCACTGGTCGCCCGCGCTCGCGGTGCTGTGGCCGCTGGTTGCCATCGGGCGCAGCGCGCTGCCGTTGCAACTGCTGCAGGCGGCGGCCACTGCCGTTTGCGGACCGCTGGTCGCGACCGTCGCCCGGCCATATGCCGGGAAAAAGCAGGCGGAGTTGCTCGGACTGGTGACGCTGATTTATCCGCCGCTGCTCGCGCTGGGGTTCGATGAGTTCCACGAACTCGGGCTGTTCACGCCGCTGGTGTTGGCGCTCTTTGCGGCAGCGGACCGCGGCCGCTGGCTGCTGTTTGCGTTCGCCGCCGTCGCCGCCGTCGGTCTGCGGGAAGATGCCGCGCTAACGCTGGCGTTCTTCGGTCTTACGTTGTCCGGGATCGCCCTGCGCCCTGGAAGGAACGGATCGAAAGGACGCGGCCTGCTCGACGGTTACGCGGTGCAGCCGCGGGCGCTCGCCATGGCGGGGGGCGCACTCACGCTGTCCTCAGTCGCTGCGCTCCTTGCGTACTATGCGATTGTCGCGCCGCGTCTGGGCGGCTGGAGGCCCAGCCATTTTTACACGTATTCGTTTGCCGCTGGGCCGCTCGCGCTCGCCGTCGCACCGTTCGTTCACCCGTTGCAGTTCGCGCGCGCCATCTTCACGTTTGGACGTTTGACCTACGTGTTGGAAGCGTTGGTCCCGCTCGCGTTCCTGCCCCTGATCTCGCGGTGGGCGCTGCTAGCATTTCCGGGCGCCGCCGTCGTGCTTCTGGCCAACTCCGGATACGTCTGGCGAATGGGCGACCATTATGCGGCGCTGTGGATTCCGTGGCTCCTCGTGGCCGCGGTCGCGGGCGCTGCAACGGTCTCGGCACGCAGTGTCGGCGCCGCTCGGCGCTGGTTACAGACCGCGGCGGTGCTATGCGTTCTGTTCTTGTTGGCCTTTAATCCGCTGCACCCGTTGCACTATCTTCATCCGTACTACGGGGACTTGACCGACGCGCGCCGCGCGATCGATTGCGTGCCAAAAGACGCCATGCTTTCCACCTACGACGAGTGGTTTTCGGCGGTCGCCGCGCAACGGCCACGCGCGACCATTGCGCAAGTCGCCGGCGTGCAGTATCTGGTCTACGCCGAGGATTTTGCAGACACGGCCTACCAGCAGCGTCTGCGCGCGGCCATCGCGACCGGGCGTTATCGTTCGGTCTGCCGGTTCGGCCGCGTCGCCGCGTATGCGGTGCGCGCACCGTGAGCCTGGCCATTCCGGGGCCGAGCCGCTGGACGACGCTGCGGCGCCTCTTTCCGGTGCCGTTTCGGCGCTTTCCCCAGTTCTTGAGCGACATGACGTCGCGCTACGGCAACGTGGTCGCATTCGCGCTTCCGTGGCGCGCGTACGTCTTCGTCAACGAGCCCTCGTTGATCAAAGAGGTCCTCGTCACGCAGCAGCACGCGTTCTGTAAGTCGTTGGGAACGCGCGTGTTGCGTCTGCTGCTGGGCGAAGGACTGCTGACGAGCGAGGATCCGCTCCACCGACAGATGCGCCGCGTCGTCCAGCCCGCGTTTCATCGCGAACGCATTGCCGAGTACGTGCGCATCATGGAGCGCGACGCCGCCGAATTCGCGCAAAGCCTTCGCATGGACCGTCCCTTCGACGCGCACGCCGCGATGACGGAGCTGACGCTGCGCATCGCGACGGAAACGCTCTTTGGCAGCGACGAGAGCGACTCCGCGCAAGTGGTCGCCGAGGCGTTGCGGCTGATGATGGGCCAGTTTCCGTGGATGCTCACGCCGGTCGGTTCGCTGCGCTCGCGGTTGCCGTTGCCGGCGACTCGCCGATTTCGGCACGCGCGGCGCAGGCTCGATGCGATCATCTTCGATCTGATCGCGCGCCGTCGCAGCGACGGATCGGCCGGCAGCGACGCGCTCTCGCTGCTCCTCGCGGCGCGCGACGCGGACGTCTCGGACGAACAGATCCGCGATGAAATCATGACGCTGTTCATCGCGGGCCACGAAACGACGGCCAACGCGCTGA
>JAFAQW010000298.1 GCA_019245995.1 Vulcanimicrobiota bacterium
CGCGAACTGGACGCTTTGACGATCGGACAAATCGCCGCGGGCGAAATCATCGAACGGCCCGCGTCGGTCGTCAAAGAGCTCGTCGAGAATGCTGTCGACGCGCGGGCCTCGCGCATCGCGGTCAACGTGCGCGAAGGCGGGCTCGGCCTGATCGAGGTCGTGGACGATGGAATCGGGATGCTTGCACAGGATCTGCCGCGCGCGGTGCGCCGACACACGACGAGCAAACTCGCGACCGCGGCCGATCTGGAATCGATTGGGACCCTCGGCTTTCGCGGCGAAGGGCTTGCTTCAATCGCGGCCGTCGCGCAGACCGAGATCGTATCGCGCCCGGAGCTTGCCGGCATCGGTGCCAGGATCGCCGCGCACGGCGACGAGGTTGGCGTGGTCGAACCGATCGCCGCGCCGGCCGGCACGGCGGTGCGCGTGCGAGAACTCTTCGCGCGCCTACCGGTTCGGCGCGAGTATCTTCGATCGCCCAGTGCGGAGTTCAATCGCATCTCATCGTGGCTGTCGAGCTTTGCGCTCGCCTACCCACGGATCACGTTCGCATTGCGTCATGACGCCAAAGACGTTTGGGTGATGCCCGCCGCGCAAGACGTGACGGAGCGTCTCGCAATGGTGTTTGGGCGCGATGCGGCACAACGGCTCATCGCGCTGGATGGAAACGGGGGCGGAACGCTCCGCGGCCACGTGCGCGGTTTCATCAGCGCCCCTGGTTACGACCGTCCCGACCGCCGGATGCAGTTGCTCTTCGTCAATGGACGACTCTTGCGCAGCACGCTCCTCGCCGGCGCCTGGACGAGCGGCTATGCGACGTTCGCCATGCTCGGACGTCATCCGTACGGCGTCCTCTTCCTCGAGTTGCCGCCCGAGCACGTGGATCAGAACGTACACCCAACCAAAAGCGACGTACGGCTTCGTTATGCGGGACAGGTCTTCGAAGCGGTCCGCCTCGCGATCGCCGGCACCCTCGGCGCCGATGCGCGCGCCCGCTTTGCGCAACACGCTGGGCCGTTTCAACCCGCACTTTCGTTTGCGGCCGCCGGCGCTCCGGCGGCGCTGGCGGTGCTCACGCAACTCAACAATACGTTTATCGTGGCGAGCGACGGCGAAAGACTGCTGCTGGTGGATCAGCATGCCGCGCACGAGCGCATCGCTTACGAAGCCATCATCGCCGCTGCACAGACGGGCGGCGCGAGCGAGCCGTTGCTGGTGCCGCGCGTCGTGGAGCTCGATGGAGCTCGCAGCGCGGCGCTCGATCGCGCGCTTGGCGCGCTCCATGCCGCAGGCTTGGAGATCGATAGCTTCGGCGAGCGCACGTATCGCATCGGCGCCACGCCCGCCGGCTATAACGCCAGGACTTTCGACTTGAACGGATTTCTCGACGATCTGACGGAGGATCCAAAACAACGTGACGTCCGCGAGCGCGTTTGGGCGACGCTGGCGTGCCATTCCGTGACGCGCGCTGGAGAGCCGCTGGAGTTGGAAGAGATGACCGCTCTTCTCGGGCGTCTGCAAACGTGCCGCAACCCGATGCATTGCCCGCATGGAAGGCCCACGATGGTTGCCATTGGGGCGGACGAGATCGCGCGCATGTTCAAGCGTGTGTGATCGTCGCGTTCTCGTCCTGACCGGAGCGACGGGCAGCGGGAAGACGGCCCTCGCCATCGAGCTGGCCCGGCAGTTCGATGCCGAGATCGTAGGCGCCGATTCGCGGCAAATTTACCGCGGCATGCCGATCGGCACCGCGGCCCCGTCGCCGGAGCAGCTGTCCACGGTGCCCCATCATTTAATCGGATTTCTCGATCCCCAAGAGCGGTATTCGGCCGCGCGCTACGCCGAAGATGCGCTGCAAGCGATTCGTTCGATCCACGCCCGGGGCCGCCACGCAATCGTTGCCGGTGGCACCGGTTTTTACATTCGCGCGCTGCTCGGCGGCGTTGCTCCCGCACCGCAATACGACGAAGCGTTACGCGCGCGGCTTGCCCGTGAGGCGCTCGTCCATCCGCCGCAGTTTCTGGCGGAGTGGCTGCGCGTGCGGGATCGGCGCCGCGCGGGACAAGTGCATCCGCGCGACACGTATCGCGTGCTGCGCGCGCTCGAGATCGCAATGGCGGCGCCGGCGCAAACGTTGCGCGACGATGCAATTCCGAATCTCAGAAGCGAGGGGCTCGCCTGGGAATTGATTTTCCTGGACGTCGGCTGGCCCATCTTGGATCGGCGCATCGCGCGGCGCGTCGAAACGATGCTCCGGACGGGACTTCTCGAAGAGGCGGAACGCGTCGGGGAAGGCGCCGTTGCTGCGAGCGCAGTCGGATACCCGCAAGCCCTAGCCTATCTAGGCGGCTGGAGCACGGAGGCAGAGCTTCGCGCGACGCTCGAACGGGCGACGCGGCGCTATGCTCGGCGTCAGCGCGCCTGGTTCCGCGGCGAGCCCGCGACGCAGTGGATCGCTCCCGATCGCGTCGCCGACGTGGTACGGGAGAAACTACGCTGGTCTTCGAAGCGCGAATGATGCGCGTTGCAATCTCCAAGATGCACGGCGCGCGCAACGACTTCGTGGTTCTGGATCAACGAGAGGCCCGGCTCCCGGACGTCAACGAATTTGCGCGCTGGGCGTGCGACCGGCACGCCGGCATCGGTGCTGACGGCCTGATCGTGATCGAGGCATCGCAGCGCGCGCACGCGCGCATGCGGACCATCAACGCGGACGGGAGCGAGGCAGAGATGTGTGGCAACGGCATCCGCTGCGCCGCCCGGTGGCTCGACGAAGCCGGCGAAGGCGGCCGGGCGTCGTTCGAAACTGAGGCGGGCGTCGTGCGGACGGAGATCCTGCGGCGCGAGCCGGCGTACGAAGTTCGAGTTGCAATGGGCCGCCCCCGAATCATGGGAGTCCTACCATCGGTAGTTCCGATCGCGACGTTGGTCGATATCGGAAATCCTCACGTTGTGATTTTTGAAACCGGCGAGGGTTTCGAGACTCTCGCTCCCGGCCTCGAGACATTGGCAAGAAACTTCCAGGAGCACCCCGCGCTCCCGCGGGGCGCCAACGTGCACTTAGGGGTACGGCTCGGCGAATATTTGCTGCAAGTGCAGCACTGGGAACGTGGAGTGGGGTTAACGCAGGCGTGTGGAACCGGCGCCGTCTCCTGCGCGGCCGCCGCAATCGATCAGAAACTGGCGAAGTCACCGGTTGAGGTCATCGTTCCGGGCGGAAGGCTCGTCGTGGAGTTAGACGGCAATGGCGACGCGTACCTGATTGGACCGGCCGTTCGCGTCTTCGATACCGAAATTTCGGTCTAGCGTGGGACTCGCATCCTGCGATCGCGCAGGACGTATATCGTACGATTCAGGCCTTGCCCCACTGGCCGACGGGGGAATCGTTCGCGAGCCGCGCCGCGATGAGTTGATTCCCGCGCCCGACGGCACGCTCGAGATGATGCTTCCCCAACGGCGACCCCTCACGACGATCGGTCCGATTGCCGGACGCACGGCCATGGCGGTCGCGCTACCCGCCGGTTATACCCGCCTGTTGCTTCCCGCCTATGCGCGAGAACGCGATGCGCCCGTGCTGCCGCTCTTCGGCTATACGTTTGCCTGCAGCATTGACGACCGGCTGCACGTCGCGGCCATGCGCACCGATGAAGGGGAGGATTGGGAACCGCGGCGGTTCGCGGCGGGCGAGCTCGAAGAGTCGATCGCGCGACGGCTGGCCGGCGCGCCGACGAGCGGCGTGTTGCGACAACTGGCGATCTGCTCGCGAGAGTACGCGTGCTTTACCGCGCAGAACGTCTTTCTCGAGCGCGGCGAAGCCGCGCTGCCGGTTTCGCCCACGTGCAACGCTCGCTGCATCGGGTGCATTTCGGAGCTCGAGCCCGACGCCGGCGTCCCATCGCCGCAATCGCGTATTGCGGAAGAGATGACGGCCGGTGATCTGGGGGGAGTCGCCGTCCACCATCTCGAGCGCGTCGAGGACGGAATCGTTTCGTTCGGGCAGGGATGCGAAGGCGAGCCGTTGCTGCGCTCGATCGCGATTGCGCGCGCGATCGAGCAAATACGCAGCCGGCGCTCCAACGGAACGATCAATCTCAATACCAATGGCAGCCGGCCGGCGGAACTCCGGCGATGCATCGACGCCGGCTTGAATGCAGTTCGCATTAGTCTGAACTCTTTTCGGCCTGCGGTGTATGCTGCGTACTATCGTCCGCAAGGATACGGTCTCGCGGACGTGTTCGAATCCATTCGCCTCGCGGTGGAGCGACGGCTTCGTGTCAGTCTGAACCTGCTAACGCATCCGGGCGTCAGCGACGACGATGCGGAGATGGCCGCCATGGACGAGTTCTTAGGGAGTTGTCCCGTCGCCATGGTGCAGACACGGACGTTGAATATCGATCCGGAGCTCTATTTCGAGGCGGTCGGCCGGCCTCGGGCGCCGATCGGCATGCGGGCGGCGATCGCGCGGCTGCAGGCGCTCACGCGGGTTGGAAACTTCACGCATACGCATTAGAGGCGCGGCAGCCGCATGAGGCTTTGGCAGATCGGCGTCGCGATCGCGCTCGGCATCGCCTACGGGTTCGTCGCGCCGGGGCGTTTCGAATACGCGCTCGGTCACGCGACGCTCTACCTATTTCTCCCGGCGCTCCTATTCGAGGCGGCATGGAATCTCAACTATCGGGCGATCGCGCGTCAGTGGGCCGCGATTGCGATGCTTGCGGGTCCCGGCGTCGTGCTCACGGCGCTACTGGTCACCGGCGCCCTGTCGCTCATCGGGGTCCCCTTGGGCCCAGCATTTCTCACCGGCTCGATCCTGAGCGCGACCGATCCCATCGCGGTCGTAGCGGTCTTTCGCCGGCTGCGCGTGCCGCTCACGTTGGCGACGATCGTTGAGTGCGAGTCACTCTTCAACGACGCCGTCGCGGTCGCGCTGTATCGCGCGTCGCTCGTTGTGCTCGCGCTCGGCGCCGTGAAGGGAGGCGCCGTCGCGGGAATCGCGGCGCAAGCCGCCGCGGGCGCCGCAGCCGGAGCACTGCTCGGGATCGTTGCAGCGTTTGCTGCCGCCCGTGCGCTGCGCGGCGTTGCTGATGCAAAGGTCCAACTGGCGGCAACGATCCTCGGCGCCTACGGTGCCTATTTCTTGGCCGACTATCTGAAACTCTCGGGAATTTTCGCGACGATCGCCTTCGGCATGGCGCTGCGCTACTTCGAGCGCTCTTGGATTAGCCTACGGATTGCTGACGACGTCAACCGTTTCTGGGACGTCGGCGCGCTCGTCGCAAACGCCGTGATCTTCTTCATGGTCGGTGCCGCGCTGCAGCTCGGACGCATCGCGCAAGAGCCCATTTTTGTGATCGCGTGTCTCATCGCGATTGCCGTCGCTCGGGTTGCGGTCGCCGCGCTCCTCTTACCCTGGCCGTATCCGCGCGACTGGATCGCCGTGATCCGAGCCGCAGGGATGCGAGGCGGCCTTTCATTGGCGCTTGCGCTCGCACTGCCACCGTGGATTCCCTACCGGCAGGCGATAGTGGACGGAACGTTTGCCGTGGCGCTGGCGACGTTGGCGGCGGGTAGTCTGACGCTGATTCCGGCGCTGCGCCGGATCGCTAAAACGTCATTCCCGGGTACAGCGCAAAATGTTCGATGACCGGGCCCGCGCGGTCGGGGCACCGCAAAGGCGCGTCAGACGCCCAGCGGATACGCCTCCTCGCCGTGAAGCGCCAAATCGAGCCCGCTCTCCTCGTGGCCTTCGCCAACCTTTACGCGCGTCACCAAGTTAATGAGCCACAGCATCGCATAGGTGAAGGTGAACGCCCAAGCGCTGCACACGAGTGCGGCGACGAACTGTTTTCCGAAAAACGCCGGGTTGCCACGCAATAGACCGTCGGCGCCGTTGGGATTCCACAACGTGGACGCAAACACGCCGAGC
>JAFAQW010000186.1 GCA_019245995.1 Vulcanimicrobiota bacterium
GCAACGATACTCCACCGGGAAGCGCCATCGTCTTCGAGTTACATCGGCGCCCGGACGGCGCGGCGTTCGTCCGCACGTTCTTTACCGCTCAGTCGCTCGACGCGATGCGCGCGGGACGAGCCGAGGATCCGCTGCGCGTCCGCGTTCAGATACCCGGCTGCCCGTCGCTGGATTGTCCGTGGAACACGTTTGAACGAGTCGTGAAGGATGCGATCGCTCCGAAGTTCACGATGGCGTGGAAGTGAACCACTCGTGCGCGTCATTTTGGAAACGCTTTAGCTATTCCGGCGCGGACGTCGTCGGGCGTCATCACCGGCGCGAGCTCGACGTCGGCGTTCAACTCGTGGAAGAAGGGCTCGCAGAGCGCCGGGATGTCGCTGGGGTCTCGCAAATCGAAGAAGATATAGCCGCCGCGCCCCTTGTCCACAGCCGTGAAGTACGCCGCTTCGGGTTTGAAGCGCTCGAACGTCGCGCCGAGAACTTTCTCCAACCGTCCGTCTTTCACGGCAGCGTTTCCCGCCTCGACGTCCATATGGAACTTGAGCATCATCTGCATAGAGCTATCCTCCCATGGTGTAGAGCGAAAAGCGTGAGGATTTCACTCACGCGAGCGATGCCCTTCACGCGCTGAGCGTTACGGATGTGAGCCACGGTAACCCGGCGTAGCTGCTCCCAGCAGAGGCATCGAATGCCGGTGCCGGCGCCGACCAAAGGGCGTGCAAGCGCGGGCTTTCTTCAAGTTGGAGGGGACCGTACGAACAGCCTACTAACGGATCGTTGCGTCCGCCGCCTCGCGCTTGCGCAATCTGCGGCGCTCCCCTTCGTCGAGCAGGCGCTTGCGCAGGCGTATGGAGTGCGGCGTCACTTCGACGAGTTCATCGTCCTCGATGAACTCGATCGCCCGTTCGAGCGACAGCACTTCCGGCGGGGCGAGTTTGACGTTGCCATCGGAGCCCGCGGCGCGCATGTTCGTTAGCTTCTTTTCGCGCACGACGTTGATCGCGACGTCGTGCTCGTCGTTGGCGCGGCCGACAATCATCCCTTCATACACCTCGACACCGGGACCAATGAAGAAACGCCCACGTTGCTCGAGGCCCGCTAGGGCATGGGCGGTCGCGCGCCCCGCACCGCTTGCAACGAGCGCGCCGACCCCGCGCCCCGGCAACTCGCCCTGCCAGGGCTGATGATCGTAATACGTGTGTGAAAGGACCGCCGTGCCGCGCGACAGCGTGAGCAGTTCGCCGCGCAGGCCGAACACCGCGCGGGTCGGCATTGTATATTCGAGGCGTCTGGTATCGCCAACGCCCAACAGGTTCGACATCGCGGCTTTGCGCCGCCCCAGCGATTCGATGGCAGCGCCCGAATATTGTTCGGGAACGTCGACGACGACGTATTCGACCGGTTCGAAACGCTTACCGTCACGCTCAGTTAGAATGACTTGCGGCTTGGAAACGCCGAGCTCGTAGCCCTCGCGCCGCATCGTTTCGATCAGTATCGCAAGATGCAGCTCGCCCCGTCCTCGCACCTCGAACGTGTCGGGCGAGTTGCTATCGGCAACGCGCAGCGCCACGTTCGATTCCAGTTCGCGCATCAACCGCTCGCGAATTTGACGCGACGTCAAAAACTTTCCCTCGCGCCCGGCAAGCGGGGAATTATTGACGCTGAAAAACATCGAAACCGTCGGCTCGTCGACCGCAATGGCGGCAATCGCCTCGGGCGTCGCCGCATCGGCTATTGTGTCGCCGATGTTGAGGTCGTCGATGCCGGAGATGCAGACGATGTCCCCGGCTAAGGCATCCTCGATATCCAGTCGCTCCAGGCCGGCAAAGGCGAGGAGGGTAGCTAAACGCAGACCCGTCACCACCGCACCGTCGCGCGCGAGTTTGACGATGGCGTCGTTGCGCCGACAGCTGCCGCGAAAGATTCGGCCAATGCCGATTCGGCCGACAAAGTCATTGTGGTCGATCGCGGAAATCAGTAGCTGAAAATGGCCTTCTTCGGCCGGCGCTTCCGGGATGTGTGCGACGATTGCCTCGAAAAGGGGCTCCAGCGAATCGCTGCTATCCGAAAGCGATTGCTTCGCGATGCCGGCTTTCGCGTTGGTATATAACACGGGAAAATCCGCCTGCTGGTCGTCGGCGCCCAGCTCGACAAACAAGTCGAAAGTTTGGTTGACTACTTCCTGCGCTCGCGCCTCTTTACGATCGATCTTG
>JAFAQW010000138.1 GCA_019245995.1 Vulcanimicrobiota bacterium
TCAACGCCCCTACGTTGACGCCGCGCTTGCGCCATTCCATGGTCGCGGGCGAAGTGTACGACCTCGTTACGCACCGCGTGCTCTACGCTCGCAACGCGAGCGTCCTGATGGTGCCGGCTTCGACCACGAAGCTGCTGACCGAAGGCACGAGCCTCGCGTTGCTCGGCCCCAACTTCCGCTGGACGACGCCGGTGTATCGAACCGGACCGATCGATTCACAGGGCGTGCTTCATGGCGACCTCGCGCTCGTCGCCAGCGGCGATCCCAATCTGTCTCAACGCATCCAGCCGGACGGCACGCTCGCGTTCGAAAATGAGGACCACGCATACGACGGATCGCCGGAGACCAAAGCCGTTCCGGGCGACCCCCTCGCCGTGCTGCGCGACCTGGCGGCGCAAGTCGCCAAGTCCGGCATTCGGCGAGTGGATGGCAACGCATGGATCGATGCATCTCTCTTTCCCGATCAGGGCGCCGAGAGCGGAACGGGCACCACGTTGTCTCCGGTCGTCATCAACGACAATATCGTCGACGTAACGGTAACGCCCGGCGCGCATGCGGGCGACCCCGTAACGAT
This sequence comes from Vulcanimicrobiota bacterium, assembly GCA_019245995.1. GTDB lineage: Bacteria > Vulcanimicrobiota > Vulcanimicrobiia > Vulcanimicrobiales > Vulcanimicrobiaceae > Cybelea. Next base: position 575 of record JAFAQW010000138.1, read on the forward strand.
CCACGTTTCGCCGCAGACGGCGTACGCCACGTTCGTCAATAAGGCGGTAACGGGTGCTCCGAAGAGCGATGCGACGATCGACATGAGCGCCGACCGCAAGGACGACCAGTACGGGAATCACACCGTGACGATCACCGGGTCGCAACCGGCGGGCGCGAGCATTCTGTATGCATATCGCGTTCCGGAACCGGTGAGCTTCGCACAGACGGTGTTCGAACAAGCACTACGTGAGGCGGGCGTCACGCTGGCGCCGCCCAGGAGCAGGCCCGCGATCGATATAGTATCCGCTCCCAGTCCTACGTCGTCGTATTACACCCCGGCGAACCTCGTCGCGAAGCACGTGTCGCCGCCGCTCTCCGAAGACGCCTACATCACGCTCAAGGTCAGCGACAATCTGCATGCCGCGCTGATGCCGTACATGTGGGCCGTGTATCTCGCGAAAGCCAAGAGCGACTATCTCAAGGCCGGCTTTCGTCTCGAAGCCCAGATGCTATCGCGCGCCGGTCTCGATTTGAACCAGGCCGCGCAGTCCGACGGCTACGGCGGCGCGTACTATACGCCCGAATTCATGGTGCACTACCTCGCGTGGGCGCGGACGCAGAGCTGGTATCGCTTTCTCTTTCGCGGCTTACCGATCATGGGCGTGGATGGAACGCTCGTTGACATTCAAAAGAATTCACCCGCGCGCGGCAAGGTGTTTGCAAAGACGGGAACCGACGGCGGGGACGATTTTTTGGGCGGCGGCGAGACGATCGAGAAAGGGCTCGCGGGCTACATCACCACGCGCGGCGGCCGGCACGTCGCTTTCGCGTTTTACGTTAGCGCGATGAAGGGCCCGCACGGTGAAGCGACGGGTCCGGTCGCCGGCCAAATCCTCGGCGCCATGGCCGCCGCCACCTACGAACGCTTATAACGCTTTGTCACCCTGAGCCTGTCTTTTTGTCACCCTGAGCCTGTCGAAGGGTGACGTTACTTGTCACCCTGAGCTAGCCTGCCCTGTGCCAGTAACCCCCGCACGTCGTGCACAATCCGCGCCGCTTCGTTTTCATACGGCTCCAACGTAGCAGACTGCGCGCGAATCGCCGCCTCGTCTTTCATATACCGATGATTGATGCGAACGTTATACGCGCACGCCGCGAGCGACGCGGCGGCAAACTCCGCGGCGCAACCGATGTCGCTCGCCAATGCGCCGGTGTGCATCTGCGCGAGCTCGCGGCTCAGCCGCAATACGTCGAGCGCGATCGACGCGGCGTGCAGCGGCTCCGCCGCCGCGCCGTGTAGCGCGGTTTCCAGCGCGTCGCGCCGCGCCGCCTTTTCGGCATCGTTCGACTTCGGCAACGCCTGCGCCGCAATCACTGCGGCGAAGGCGCGTTCGTCGCGTTCGCGAGCGGCGAGCGCATCGGCGCGCAAACGTTGCGCGCGGCTCAATAGATCCGGCGGCACGTCCGCGATTCGGCCGGCCATTTCGCAGAGCGCCGCACCAAGCGCTGCGACTAATGCGGCAGCGCTTCCCCCGCCCGGTGTCGGCTCGTGCGAGGAAAGGCGTTCGAGATACTCCTGCAGCGTCTCCACGTACGCTCTGGTTTGGCAATGGGTTGACGGCGCCTGCGGCGAAGGGGCGGCGCAACATGTTGGATACCGCTACTACTCCCGTCGCGCCCGCGCGCTCGTTCGCCGGCGACGTCAAAGATATCGGACTCGCCGAAGCCGGACGCGCGCGAATCGCGTGGTCCACGGCCTACATGCCCGTCTTGAGCGAAATTCGCGAGCGTTTCGAACGCGATCGGCCGCTGCGCGGCGTGCGCTTGGGCGCGTGTCTCCACGTCACGACGGAAACCGCGAACCTCATGCTGGCCCTGCAGTCCGCCGGCGCGGAGATCGCGCTGTGCGCGAGCAATCCCCTCTCGACGCAAGACGACGTCGCCGCGGCGCTCTGCGAATACGGCATCGCGACGTATTCGATCAAGGGCGAAGATCATGCGACGTATTACTCGCACATCGAATCGGTCATCGCGACCAAGCCGCAGATCTCGATGGACGACGGCTGCGATCTCGTCACGACGATTTTCACCAAGCATCGGGAGCTGCTCGCCGAGATGATCGGCGGCTGCGAAGAGACGACGACCGGCGTCATCCGCCTGCGCGCGATGCAGCGCGACGGGGTGCTGCCCTATCCCGTCATCGCGGTGAACAATGCGCTCACCAAGCACATGTTCGACAACCGCTACGGCACGGGCCAGTCGACGCTCGACGGCATCGTGCGAGCGACGAACGTGTTGCTCGCCGGCCGCTCGGTCGTGGTGGTCGGCTACGGCTGGTGCGGCCGCGGCATCGCGTCGCGTGCCGCGGGAATGGGCGCCCACGTGATCGTCACCGAGGTGGACCCGCGCAAGGCGATCGAGGCGGTGATGGACGGCTATCGCGTCATGCCGATGACGGAAGCCGCGAAGATCGGCGACGTCTTCGTCACCGTCACCGGCAACTATCACGTGATTGCCGAAGAGCACTTCGCGTTGATGAAAGACGGCGCGATCGTCTGCAACTCCGGCCACTTCAACGACGAGCTCGATCTCGACGCCATTCGCCGCATCGCCCGCGGCAAGGTCGAACCGCGTCAGTTCGTCGAGCAATACCAGTTGCACGACGGACGCAAGATCTGCATTCTCGCCGACGGACGGCTCGTGAACCTCGCGGCCGCCGAAGGGCATCCGGCGTCGGTGATGGACATGTCGTTCGCGAATCAGGCGCTCTCCACGGTCCATCTCTACGAGCACCATCGCGACCTGGAGAAGAAAGTCTACGACGTCCCCGTCGAGATCGACGAGGAAGTGGCGCGCCTCAAGCTCGCGTCCATGGGCGTCGAAATCGACGAGATGACGCCCGAGCAGGTAAAGTACTCGGCGTCCTGGAGCGAAGGAACGTAACACCATGGCGACCGGCAAACTCTTCACGAGCGAATCCGTCACCGAGGGACATCCCGATAAGCTCGCCGATCAGATCTCGGATGCGGTCCTCGACGCGTTGCTGGCCGACGACCCGTACTCGCGCGTCGCCGTCGAAACGTTCGCGATCACGGGCCAAATTCACATCGCCGGCGAGGTGACGACCAAGACCTACGTGGACATCCCGCGCGTCGCACGCGAAGTCGTCCGCGACGTCGGCTACACGAAATCGGCGATCGGTTTCGATGCGGAGACGTGCGGCGTCAGCGTCTCGATCGACGAACAGTCGCCCGACATCGCGATGGGCGTCGATCGTTCGCTGGAGGCGCGGGCCGGTGACGGCGACGAGTTCGAGCTCGTCGGCGCCGGCGATCAAGGCATGATGTTCGGCTACGCCTGCCGCGAGACCGACGAGCTGATGCCGCTGCCGATCGTGCTCGCCCACAACCTCACGCGCCACCTCGCGGCCGTGCGCAAGAACGGCGACATTCCGTATCTCCGTCCCGACGGCAAATCGCAGGTCACGATCGAGTACGACGGCGATCGTCCTGCGCGCGTGGACGCCGTCGTCGTCTCGACGCAGCACGATCCCGAAATCCCGCTGGAAGAGATTCGCCGCGAGATCACCGAGCGCGTGATCGACCACGTGATTCCGACCTCGATGCACGACGAGCGGACGCGCATCTACGTCAATCCCACCGGCCGCTTCGTCATCGGGGGACCGAAGGGCGACGCGGGCCTCACCGGACGAAAGATCATCGCCGACACGTACGGCGGCATGGCGCGTCACGGCGGCGGCGCGTTCTCCGGAAAGGATCCCACGAAGGTGGATCGCTCCGCCGCATACGCCGCGCGTTGGGTGGCGAAGAACGTCGTGGCCGCGGGCTTGGCCAACCGTTGCGAGGTGCAAGTCGCGTACGCGATCGGCGTTGCGCATCCCGTGAACGTGTCGGTGGAAACGTTCGGCACCGGCCGCGTGCCCGACGAGCAGATCGTCTCCGCGGTCACCGAAGTCTTCGATCTCCGTCCGGCGGCGATCATCCATCATCTGCGGCTGCGCCGTCCCATCTATCGCCAAACGGCGGCCTACGGTCACTTCGGTCGTCCGGATCTGGAGCTGCCGTGGGAGAAGATGGATCGCATCGAGGCGCTGCGCATCGCGAGCGCCTACAACGGCGAACAGCTGCGGGTGCCCAACTTTGCGACGTAGCGCCATCGCCGCGCTCGCCGCGGCGCTCTGTCTCGTGGCGATCACGTATCAGCCGTCGCAAACGATCAAGGCCGGAACGCGGCTCGCGTGCGTTCTCGACGAGCGCTTGGACTCGTCGAAGCTCAAGTACGGCGACTCGTTCAAGCTGAAGGTCGTGGACACGAAGATTCCGGCGCTCCACAATGCGGAGGTACTCGGCTACGTCACCGACGTGCGCGCGCCGTCGCATGGCTCGCAAGGCCACGTCGGATTCTTTCTCACCGACATTCGCCTGACCAACGGCAAAAAGAAAGCGATAACGGCGTACGTGATCCACCGCGGCGTGGTGCAGTACAACCCCGGCGCGCAATACGCGCAGCGTCAGCGGCTCTCGCCGCAGGCCGGACTGCCTTACGGAACGGTGACGCCCGGTCCCATTGCGTGGCAGATGCGTATAGGCAACGGACCGTCCACCGTCGGCGAGTCCGGCTCGACGCCGCGCGGCGGATACGTCTATGCGGCGGCGTCGCAGTGGCCGATCGTTGCCGTGGCGGGCACGCCGGTCACGGTGGAACTCGCCGCGGACCTGACGATCCCCTAAGCGCGGCATACGTGCGCGGGCTTCCGCTCGACTTCGCACCGATGGAGGCGCAGTCGGTCGCCGCGCTGCCGGACGAAACCGGATTCCAGTTTGAGCCAAAGTGGGACGGCTTTCGCGCGCTCTGCTTTCGCGACGGCGATTCCGTCGCGCTGCAGTCGAAGTCCGGTCAGCCGTTAGCGCGCTACTTCCCTGAGGTTACCGCAGCGGCGCTGGCGGTCAAGACTCCGCGCTTCGTCCTCGACGGTGAGATCGTCGTGCCGGTTGAGGACCGCCTCGATTTCGACCAACTGCTGCAACGAATTCACCCGGCGGCGACCCGCATCGCGATGCTCGCCAAAGAGTATCCCGCTATCTACGTGGTGTTCGATCTCTTGTTCGACGATCGCGGCGAAAAACTGCACGCGCGTCCGTTGGCCGAGCGGCGTCCCTTGCTCGAAAAGTTCGCGAAGAAATACCTGCGCGATTCGGCGAGGTTCAAACTGTCGCCGGCGACGACGGATCGCGCAACGGTCGCGAAGTGGTACAAGTCGGTTGGCGGAGCGCTCGACGGAATCATCGCGAAACGCCTCGACATACCGTACTCTTCGGGCGACCGCAAGGGGATGATGAAGATCAAGCGTCTGCGGACGGCCGATTGCGTCGTGGGCGGATACCGCACGTCGAGCGACGGATCGTCGCTCGGGTCGCTGCTCCTCGGCCTCTACACCGACGACGGCGACCTCGACTACGTCGGATTTACGTCGGGCTTTTCCGCCGCCGAGAAACAGTCGCTGTTCAAACGGTTGGCCGCAATGAAAGCCGGCGCGTCGTTCACCAGCCGGATTCCGGGCGGACCCAGCCGATGGAATCGCGGCAAGGAAACGGCGTGGGTCCCGGTGCGACCGGAGATCGTCCTCGAGGTGGAGTTCGATCACGTGAGCGGGGGTCGCTTCCGTCACGGCACGCGACCCTTGCGCTTCCGGCCCGAGAAGGCGCCGCGTCAATGCACGATGGACCAGCTCGACCAACCCGTCGGAGCGTCTCCGTTCACGCTGGCCGTCGCCGATTAGCAGGTGCCGCGCTCGTTAGGTTGTTTGAAGGGACGGGCAACCTCGACACCCGAAAAACAACCCCCTGAAATTACCGTAAGGAGCCCCATCGTGGCAGCTTTCGTACAAGCGGCAGGTCGGTTGTTTTTGCCCGCGACGGTCGCGTCGATCATCTTGACGGTTTGTGCGGGATGCAGCGCTTCAGGCCCGTCCTCGTCCGCGATCCCGCCGGCCGCCGCCGGCCACAGGGTGCGCCATCTCGCGCAAAACGGCGTCGTGGTGAATCCCGCGCAGGTCGGCCCGCAAGTCTCGGCGGCGGTGCTCGGCGCGGACGAGAACGTGTGGTTCGATATCGCGAAGCCCGGGGTGGCGCAAGCGTTCGAACAAGCGGGATTGACCGGAACGCGCTGGCCGGGCGGACACGGTGCCGACCACTACCACTGGAAGACGAACACCTACGGAATCGGCGCGTGCGCCTACGGCTATCGTATCGGAAAGCCGGACCCAAAGTCGACGTTTGACAACTTCATGCAAGACGTCGCGATTCCGGCGCACCTCGACGTCGCGATCACGGTAAACTACGGATCGGACCCGAAGTGCAACGGCGGCGCGAAACCCGACGAAGCGGCAGACTGGGTCAAGTATGCGAACGTCACCAAAGGTTACAATTTGACCTGGTGGACGGTCGGCAACGAGCAATACACCACCGATTCGTTGGACCTCCGCTCCATGCCGCACGATCCCACCCAGTACGCGCAGGTCGAAAGCGCGGATTACTATCAGCAGATGAAAGCCGCGTCGCCGCTGCTGCCCATCAACGTGTGCGTGGACGCATCCATTAAGAATGCAACCTGGGACCAGGTGGTCTTCGGTCAAGCGCGCTACGATTGCGTCGAGGTGCACTATTACCCGCAGAAGGGCAACAGCGTCAGCGATGCCTTTTTGCTCCACGACGCCGTCAAGGGCTTCACGTCAAGCATCAATTTGATAAAGAGTCAGCTTGCCACCGCGGGCAAGTCCGGGACGCCGATCTTTGTGGGAGAGATCGGTTCGGCTCTTCCACCCGGCGATAAGCAGAATATGTCGATCACGCAGGCGCTCTATGCCGGCCAAATCGTCGGCGAGATGTTGAACGACGGCATTCCCCGTGCCGACTGGCACAGCGCGTTCGGCGACTGCGATTCGGCGAGCAAAGGCGGAGACTTCAGCAAGTCGCTGTACGGCTGGCAAAACTTCGGCGGAACGATGATCTTTTCGGTGGGAACCGTCAGGGTCGGTTGCAGCACCGAGGACGTGCCGTTTGGAACGTTGATGCCCACGGCCGTCGCGTACGAGGTCGCCTCGCACTTTGTCCGTAACGGCGAACACGTGCTCGGCACGACGGTGACGGGCATGCCGGACATTCGCGCCTATGCCAGCACGTACAACGGCGGCTATGCGTTAATGCTTTTCAACCTGAACGAGACGGCCGCGGAAAACGTACCGGTGACGATCACTGGCAAAACGTCGGGCTCCGGCGGTCCGCTATGGAAGTACGACAAGCTCCGCTACAATTATTCGAAGCACAACATCTGGAAGGGCCCCGCATCGGCGACGCTGCCAAGCTGGCAGAACAGTTTCACCGTGACGATGCCGGCCTGGAGCATGACGGTCGTCCAAACAAACTAACTGGGCGGCGCAAGCGCTGTTGGGTCGGGCTAGGTGGCGCCGACGGCTCGGTTGTATAATAGATCGAGGGCGGCTCGCGCTCTCGCATTCAATATGACGCTCCAGTTGTTATGACACGCTCAGACCGGCGGTGGCAAGTCGCGCTGCTTGCGCTCTGTGCATTATGCGGCTTGCTTTTCGCAATGGATATTACATCGGGAACGCTTACGGCGTCCGAGGGACTTGATTTTCGCATCGAGGCATCGGGAACGCCATACGTCGGACGCATCGAAGGCGTCTCGAACGGATCGCGTGCGGAGAGTGCCAGCTTACGCGACGGCGATATGGTTCCGTTCGCAAAGCTAGGGCCGGAGGATCGTTATCGTTTACTGAGCGGCGTCTATTCCTACGAGCGTCTGACGATTGTCCTGATGCGCGGCGGTAGACCTCATACGATAACATACACGAGCGGTCCTGGAGTTCCGCAAACGCGATGGGACCTTGTCCTTGGGGACGCTGCTTTCGTTTGGATGCTCTGCTTCGCCGTGCTGCTGGCCTGGCGCCGTCCGGAGCTGCCCGAAGCTCGAGCATTGTCGGCGTTCCTCGCAGTGAATTCGCTCTTTGGAAATATCGGGGCAGGGAATTGGGCGAGTCAGCGGCTGTCGTTCGATATCGGGCTTTGCATGGCGGGGTACCTCGCACAAGGTCTGGCGCCGGCGCTACTGGCGTATTATGCCGGCCTCTTCGCTGCTCCGTCGTCGCGGTTTCGCCGCATACTGATCGCAGCGTCGTACGCTTCCGCCGCGGCAGGCATACTGGGTGCGGCCTATGTCCTACTCGGTAGTACTTATGGATTTGTCGATCCGTTCGCCGCACACAAATGGGTCCATTTGGCGGTAGCTGCTTCCTGGCTCTTCCCATTCTCGGCCTTGATTGCCACTGTGGCCGTCGTCCGCGGCGCGGAGCGAGGGCGGGTCGGCTGGACGACACTGAGCCTGACCCCGTTGTTGTTGGCAAATATACCATACAGCTTTACCAGCGCGGTGCTGAGTACGTCAATCTTGGGATACACCCTTTGGATACAAATCATAAACGTCACCAGCTTTTTCGCGCCGCTCGGCATGTCGTATGCGCTGTTGAACCGCCGGCTGCTCGATTTAGGCTTCGCGCTCAACCGTGCCGCCGTTTACACGGGAGTCTCCGTCGTGGTCGTCGGTACGTTCATGCTGGTGGAATTTGCGCTGAGCGAATTGCTCGGTGCCGGCCGCAACGCTAACATTATCGCGGGATCGATCCTTGCACTGCTGCTAGGTTTCTCGATGCGCTACATCCACGCGCGCGTCGACCATCTGCTAGACAATATATTCTTCAAAAAACGGCATGAAGACGAGCGGGCCATTCGCGATTTTGCGCACGAAGTCGCTTATATCAGCGACGAGCCTGTGATACTGGAACGAACGAAGAGGCTGCTCGAGCGGAGCGCCGATGCTTCTTGGGTCCGCATCGAGCTACTCGACGCTCGGGGCTACTACGGCGACGCGGATGAAAACGATCCAGCAATCGTTTCCCTGCGAGCCTGGCACCGTCCGGTCGATCTTCACGCGACACAAAGCGCGCTGCGTGGGGAGTTCGCCTATCCGATGGTCGCGCGGGGCCGCTTAGCCGGCGTGCTCGTCATCGGCCCGAAACGAAGTGCCGAGCCGTACGCGCCTGATGAATCGGATGCTATCGCGCACCTTGCCCACGGCGCCGGTCTCGCGCTCGATGCGCTCTCGCTTCGGTCCGCGGAGGGTAAGGATGTCTTTGAAGCGATCTGCGAATCGAACGACCGAGTGATCGCCGCTATTGCGCAGCTCAAAGCATCGATCGAGCGTTCGACATCTTCGTACCCGGCGGAATGGCACCGCCGTTAAAACATCGGCCCGCCCTAATCGAGCGTCGCTCCGGCGTCGCTCGCATCCGGAGTTTGTCTGCTTCATGTTTCAGCAAAGTTGAGCGTGCCAGCCGGCGCCATGGCAGGCATTCACGACGCTCTTTGGAGCGGCGTCGCGCTACCCACCCGCAAGGTTGGAAGCTTGCAGCTTTTCAAAACACATTGGTTACACCTCCTCCAGGCGTTCCGTTAAACGGCCGGCAAAAAGCCGCGTTACGCCGAGCGTGTGACGCCGCTGAACTTGCGGAGATTGAAGCGCCCGCGATTTTGTAGCAGCGGCTTCCACAGATCGCCGATTTTGGCCAGACGCTGTGGTACGTTGGAAATAGTAAAGTCCTCCGGGGTGCAACCGCCCTGCACTTCCTCCCACGTTACGGGTGTCGACACGCTGGCCTCCTCGTTGGGCCGCACGGAATAGATCGACGCGAGCGTCTTTCCGAAAGCATTCTGATTGTAGTCTACGAGGACGCGATTGAGCGGCCGCTTCGCAATGCGGTACTCGGCGGTGAGAATGTCCGGGTGGGCTTTAGCAATGTGATGGCCGATCTCTTTCGCGATCGCCCAGACTTCGTGCTGCGTGAGGTCGATCCGAATTGCCACGTAGATGTGCATGCCCGAGCTGCCGGACGTCTTCGCGAACGGCGTCATGCCGAGCCCCGTCAAAACGTCCCGAACGATCAGCGCGCCTTCGCGGACAACGCGAAAGTCGGTTTGATCCGTCGGGTCGAGATCGAAATGAATGTACGCGGGCCGATCGGGATCTTCGCAGGGCGAGTACCACGGATTGAGGTCGATGCAGCCGAGATTGATCAGCCACAGCAGCGATGCAAGGTCGTCGATCACGGGAAAATCGATGACGTTGCCCGAGCTATGCTCGATCGCGCACGTCCGCAGCCACGGCGGATGCGGCTTGGGCGTGCGCTTCATGTAGAAGAAGTCGCCGGTAATTCCGTGCGGATAGCGCTTCATCACCATCGCCCGATTCGCGACGTGCGGTATGAGCATATCGGCGACGCTGACATAGTACGCGAGGAGGTCGCCTTTCGTGAGCTTGAGCGTGGGGAAGTAAACCTTTCGGAGGTTGGTCAGCGCGACGCGGCGGTTTCCGACCTCGACTGTCGCATTATCGGCATCTTTGGGAATGGTGACGCTGCGGCGTCCTTTGGTCGAGACCGGCACCTCGCTCTATACCCGCAAAGCAGGGTGACGTTCCTGGCCGTGGAACCACGGTGCGCGGCAAAACACGCGAAACGCTATTCCGGATTAGCTCAGTTGGTAGAGCAGCTGACTGTTAATCAGCGGGTCGCTGGTTCGAGTCCAGCATCCGGAGCCACTTCACAAAGGCCCGTTTAAAAAGCGGGTCTTTGTCCTTGTGCTCTGGGCCTACCATTTATGCCGTGGATAACGCGGAATCGAAGAGATTCCATGAGGCCGCGCGCTGTTGTAGTCCGCTGAAGAAAGGGCCTGTCGGCCTTCATCCGAACACCAAGCGCCTGCTTCACCTCGTTAAAATCCACCTGCTGCTATGTCTCTAAGGAGCTCAAGAGATGAATATCTGGAAATCGGCGCTTTACGGTGTCGCCACAGGTACAATGGTTCTCGCCCTAGCCAGTTGCGGAGGATTTTCCGCAAACCCGCCGCCGCAGAATAACGCCCTGTCCGTTGGCGGTACTGTTCAGCCGTTCGCAAAATCGTACAAATTCGTTAGTTTCTCGCCGAGTCTGCCGTATCCGTGGGCAGGCTTGATGCAAAGCTCGTCCGGAGCTCTGTATGGGACGGTGTTTGGAGGCAGCACCTGTCAGAGCTGCCAACTCAACGGCGGCGTCTATCAATTCGCTTCCGGGAAAATTCAGCCGATCTACACGTTTAAAGGAACGCCCGACGGTGCGAATCCAGAAGCCGGGTTGACCGAAGGCGCAAAAGGCATTCTTTACGGCAC
>JAFAQW010000231.1 GCA_019245995.1 Vulcanimicrobiota bacterium
ACAAGGTCTGTCCCGCGAGGAAGCCTTCGCGCTGTTCGAGTTTTACGATCCGAGCGGACAGATCAAGGGGCGCGGAAAGCGCATGGTTCAGGAGAACTACGAGCCGTTTTGGACCATCGAAATGGCGCATAAAGATGCCGTCTTGATGCAAGGCGCGGCGCACCACGAGCGCCTTCCCGTCGTTGATGCGATGGCGGCGCTGACTCGCAACGTCGGTGACCGCGGCTTGGGGAAGCTGGATCTCGCTGCAGTCGCGCAACGCTGAGGGTAATGGACCTCAATCCTCAGGCCCGTCAGATGGCGGACGAATCCATGGTTCGGAACCTCGACGCGCAGGCGCGGGCGATTTGGCCGCAGGAGCGGCCGCTCTTTTCTCGCTACGCTCTGCCGCCCGAGGCAAACATACTGGACGCCGGATGCGGCACCGGCGAAATCTCCTCGAGGGTTGCGGAGCTCTATCCGCGGGCACGCGTGCTCGGGGTCGACATCATCGACGAACATCTCGATTTGGCACGCGCGCGTTATGCACCGTTGGCAAATCGACTGCGCTTCGAGCATCAAAGCGTCTTCGATCTCGACCTGCGCGACGAAGACTTCGACCTGGTATTGTGCCGCCACGTCCTTCATTCCATTCCACACATGGACGGGGTCATCAACGAGCTGCTGCGCGTCACGCGCACCGGCGGCTACATTCACCTCATCCCCGAGGATTACGGCATGCTGCACTTTCAGCGCGGGGAGCCGGACGCGCGTGAGTTTTGGCACGAAGTCCCTGCGACGATGGGGCCGGCGACCGGGATCGATCTCTTTTCGGGCAGGGACGTGTACGAGGTCTTGCAACGCTCGAGCGTAGATGAGATCCGAATTGAATACGTCGTCGTGGATCCAATCCGAGTGCCGCGTGAAACGTTCGCAGCCATCATCGAGGCCTGGCGCGACGGGTATGCGGCGCCAATCGGCCAGGCCACCTCGATCGACGAACGATCGGCAATCCGCTATTTCGACCGAATGATCGCCGACATTCGTAACCCGCAAAAATATGCGGTGTGGATGGTGCCGGTAGTTAGTGCCCGGAAAACGCACGCCGGCGTGGCGGCATCGGCAGAGGCGTGCGCCGCGGGAGCGGCGACCCGCTCCAGGCCGGACGCGGCGTCTGTAACGGGAGCGGCGTAAAGACGGCGCTCGGCGCTACGGTCGGCGCGGTCGGATCGAATGGCGTAGGGGTCGCGACCGTTACGCGAGCGCCCGTATGGATGAACAGCCGGCGCGTCGCCGGCTCGTAGCGCACGGCGATTCCGAGGACGCCAAGGGCGCTCGCCGCAGGAATATAGACATTGTCGAACGCGGCCGGAAACGCCGCAACGGCCCCGATTCGGATTTCGTGCGCGCCGCGACGTATCACGACGGTCTCGCCTCGGATCGAAACGGAGTCCGCCAGTCGGACGAACAGCGGCGCGAGCGGAACGTAGACGCGGCCCGCGACCAGTGTGGCGCGCTCGTAGGCGGCGAGAGGCCGCCCGTCCACGATTACGGCAACAGGAACGCCCGGTGGGAATAGCAGCACCGAGGCACGATATACCGCTTGCGATGAGGCGATTCATTTCGGCATTCCGCGGTGCGAGCTTCCGGTTCGCGCGCGACGGCTGCGCCTTTCACGCCCAATCTATCGCGTTCAATGCGCTCTTCGCCCTCTTTCCGCTTACCGTGCTCGCCCTGAGCGGCGTGACGCTGGTCTTCCCGGATGCGGAAGCCCGCACGCTCGCGTTCTTCGATACGTTGGCCCCGACACTGCACGATTACATCGCGAACAATCTGCAGACCTATATGTACGGACGAGGCATTTCCAGCGTGATCGCGGCGGCGTTTCTCATCTGGTCGGGGAAGAATTTGTTCATGGGCTTGGCTTATGCGCTCGACCGCGCGTTGAACGTGCCGAAGGGCCGCCCACTCGTTCACAATCTTCTTCTGTCGGTCGTAATGTTGCCGGTCACCGGACTGCTGCTGCTCCTCGCGATCGGTCTGCCCATCGTTCTCTCGATCTTGCTTCGCGGCGCCAGCCTCGAAGGTCCGGGGCGCGTGACGCACGTTCTCGGCTACCTCATCTCGATCGCGTTGGTCTTCATCGTGGCGCTGGTTCTCTACCGGTGGCTGCCGAATCGCAGCGTGTCGTGGCCGTTTGCGCTGCGCGGTGCGACCGTCGTCGCAATTGCATGGCCCGTCGTGCAGGTGGCCTTCGCGCAATACCTTACTCACGTGGATTTCACCGGCGTCTACGGCGCGCTCACCGCGCCGCTCGTATTGCTGCTTTGGTTCTACTGCATCGGCTCCATCTTTCTCTTCGGCGCGGAGTACAGCATCGAATGGCCGACCGGATATCCCGTTGCCGTTCCCGAAGACTTGCCCGCTGATGGTTAAACGGTTTGCAGGTCGCTTCGTTAGCGTCGTCGCGCTTGCGTGCTCGATCGCCTTGCCGGCGCTTGCGCCACCGGCAACGCCGCCACCGCTG
>JAFAQW010000100.1 GCA_019245995.1 Vulcanimicrobiota bacterium
CGATTCATCTTCCGCGTCTATGGTTGAAGCTCTCGCTCGCGGCGGTCGGCAAACTTCCGGAGGGATACGACGAGTGCGGCTCGGGGTTCGACGCGATGACGCTCAACGCGCTAGGACTCGACCGGCAAAAGACGATCGATTTCGTACGCCAGCGCAAGCCGACGTACATGGAGTTCGAAGAGTGGGTCGCGGCCAAAGGCAAGACCGATCGCGCGACGGTAGAGGCTCACAATGCAGCCATTCGGGGTTACAATCATGCCGACGAGCTCGCCCGTACGATGCGAGACAGCTCGAAAGTCAAGAATGACTCAGTCAAGGACGCGGTAACGCTCAACACGATCGAAGATTTCGACGAAATTCATCGTCAAATCAACCCGCAATAGGGGCGGCCTTGATCGCCAAGAGCAGCTTTGTCGATCCGAACATCCAAGAATACATCGTCGCGACGGTGGTACGCGAGCATCCGGTGTTGCGCGAGCTGCGCGAGGAGACTTCGCACCGGGAAAACGCGCGCATGGCCATTGGGCCCGAACAGGGTCAACTCATGGCGCTGTTCGGGCGCCTGCTGGGCGCGCGCCGCTATTTGGAGATCGGCGTCTTCACCGGGTACAGCTCGTTGGCCATGGCGCTGGCGTTGCCGGAGGACGGCCACATCTTGGCGTGCGACGTCTCACCGGAGTATACCGCGGTGGCGCGGCGCTTCTGGGAAAAGGCCGGCGTCGCCCGAAAGATCGACCTTCGTATTGGGCCGGCGCTCGAAACGCTGGAACGAATCGGGGCCGAACGTGTCGCGCCGTTCGATATCGCCTTTATCGACGCCGACAAGGCCAACGTTAACGAGTACTACGAGGCGGCCCTGCGATTGGTGCGGCGGGGCGGCATGATCCTGGTTGACAACGTGCTGTGGGGCGGCGCGGTCCTCGAGGCTGCCGACGAGGATCGGGATACGCTGGCGTTGCGGGCGTTGAATGAGCGAGCGGGACGCGACGATCGTGTTGACGTGGCGCTTCTTCCGGTTTGCGACGGGCTGCTGATCGCGGTGAAGCGGTAAGGCTTCAGCTCGGCGGCCGCAGCGCGTTGAATCGCGACCAGGCGCCGCCGCGCTGGGAAGACGGCGGGCTGAGACGCACCACAGTAGACGCGGACGAAGTTACGTCGAAGCAGATGCGGTGCCGCGGATAGTCCACCGCCATCGCCGAGACGCTCGGAAGGTTCGTCTCGATGATTCCGTTGTACCCGTCGGGTCGCTGCGCTTCAGTACAAATCGGCATCGCGGTGACCGGGGACCCCGACGCATAACGAACGGATGCGACCGCTCCGCACGTGAAGCCGTAGCGCATCGCGGCGGGCATCGTCGCGTATTGCGCGTCGCTGTTCAGCGGCTGACGCAACTGCGAGCGCACGCCGTCCCAAAGCGCGCCGCCACCCGCCATCCCGGAGTCGAGAACGATCTGCCGCAACCAACTCCCGTTGATTTCAACCGTCGCGAGCGGCACGTGCGGCGCGAGATCTACCAGCAAGCAGTGCATACGTGCCAGCTTGGAACTGCTCGGAAAGAGCGTGACCGTATGGCGGCCGCGGTCGATCAGCGTGGGAAAATGCGTGAAGAAGTCGTAGCCGCACAAAGCGTCCGAGCCGTGCAGGTTCGGCGAGATCAAGGCGGGGATGTCGCGCACTGAATGCCCCGCGACTTCTAAACGCGCGATGCGGGTTTGCCGATCCAGGTAGGTCCGTCCGTCAGGAGCGAGTTCAAACGTTCCGGTGCCGGCAGAAAGCCCCGCTGCTTGTGCAAAACTTGGCGATACGATCATCGCCGAGCTGCCGGTGTCCAGGACGCACGATGCCGGGCGGCCGTCGATCGCGACCGGAATGGTCGTGCGCGACTCGTTCTCGCCGCTGCGTAGCGACGCCATGGCGGCAGAGGCCGGATGGCTCGGTCGGGCCATCGACACGGCGCCGGCGATCAGGCACAGCGAGCATATTGCTAGTCGCAGGAGGGTGTTCTTGGTCACGACGTCACGGGTAGCGTACCACAGCAGAGCGGGAGTCGTCTCCGGCTCTCATCAAAGTGTAAACAAGATGCGGATTACCTGCGTTGGCGGCGGGCCGGCCGGCTTATACTTCGCGATTCTCATCAAGAAGCGGTTTCCCGACGGGAGCGTAACGGTGCACGAACGGAATCGTGCCTCCGACACGTTCGGCTGGGGCGTCGTGTTCTCCGATGCGACGCTGGAAAATCTTCGCGCCGCAGACGAGCCCACACAGCGCGAGATCACGCGCGCGTTCGCGCATTGGGACGACATCTCCGTGCACTTTGCAGGGGCGACGATGCGCTCCGGTGGCCACGGATTCTGCGGTATCGCGCGCAAGCGCCTGCTGGAGATTTTGCAGCGCCGAGCCGAGGAAGTAGGGGTCTTGCTCGCGTTTCGCAGCGAGATTGACGCGATCGAGCCGCTTCGCCGCGATTGCGACCTATTCGTCGGCAGCGACGGCGTCAACAGCCGCGTGCGCGCGACATATGCCGCCTCCTTCGTACCGACGCTGCAACAGGGTCGCTGCCGGTTCGTCTGGCTTGGGACGACGCTGCCCCTGGACGCATTCACGTTTCTCTTCGAGCGAACGGAGCATGGCTGGTTCACGGTACACGCCTATCGCTTCGACGAGGAGCTCAGCACGTTCATCGTGGAGTGCCGTGAGGAGACATGGCGCGCGCACGGACTCGACGGCGCGGACACCGAGCAGACGATCGCGTTTTGCGAGCGGCTCTTCGCCCCATACCTTCAGGGGCATCGGCTCATGGCCAACAGCGCGCACTTGCGTGGACGGGATTGGCTCAACTTCAT
>JAFAQW010000102.1 GCA_019245995.1 Vulcanimicrobiota bacterium
CGTCGCATACGATCGCCCCCGGCCATGTGCGCAGCTCGCAACAAGGTAACACGATCATCGGCTCGACGAGTGCATCCAAGACGACGTCGCGAACGGTCACCAATCTTCTCAACGGCAGCGGCCTGCAGGCCTCGATCGTCTATGACATTCGACCGCACCTCTGGGGAAAGCTCGTCGCAAACGCCGCGGTGAACGCGCTGTCGGCGCTACTGGACTGCAACGCGGGGGACATTCCACGCGATCCCAACGCGGCTCGGGTAGCGGAGGCGCTGGCCGAAGAAACCGCCACCGTCGCCGCCGCGTTGAAGATCAACTTGCCGTTTGTCAATCCGTGGCAGTACGTCACTGAGGTGATCGCGCTCGGCGCCGACGCGAAGAGCTCGATGGCGCAGGATCTTGCGACCGGACATCCGACGGAAATCGATCACATCAACGGCGCTGTGGTCGCCTTCGGACGGCGCACCGGGACGCCGACGCCCTACAACGATATGATGGTACGGCTCATCAAAGCGAAAGAGGCCGTCCTGGAGCACTCACGGTTGGGGCTGCAGGCGTAGCAGCCGGATCGCGCCGTGCTGCGTTTGCGCCCAAATCTGTTGCGGACCACCGCCGTTCACGGTTCCATCGATCGTTTCTGCGGTTCCCGCGGAGTTGCCACGCAATGCGAACTCCGTAAAGAGCGTGCCGTCGCCGGTGTGCAGATGAACGCCGAACGATGCAGTCGCCGGAACGCGCAAGACCACATCGCCTCGTCCGACGGAAAAGCGCAGCGTGCCGGGCCAACGCATCGCGCCCATCGTCACCGCGAGCGTTCCCTGCGCCACCGTCGCCTCGGCATACCCAGGCAGCATGAGCGTGACGTTGCCGCGCCGCGCGGCAATTCGCGCGTTGCCGCCGATATCCGTGACGTTCACGTCGCCCTCGCCGGAGCGAACCGCGAGATTCACGCCGGTTGGAACGCGCACCAACAGCGACGCGAGCGCACCGGCATCCACGACGAGGTTCCGGCCGCGCGCGCGCAAGGCCGGCGGCGGGGCTTTGCCATCGCGCAACGCCGTTGCCGAAACGGTGAACAGGTCGCGGCGCTGCCCCGCGGCGGGCTGATAGACGTCGAGGCGGCCGCGCTCAAGGTTGACGATGAGGCTGGCGCCGGGACGCAAGATCCCCTCCGTCGTGGAGTATGGCGCGGGCGAGCCGCACGCGCCGACCGGCGCGAGGAGAAGAAGAAGGAAGAAGCGCTTCACGAATCTGCCTTTCGATGAAGATCGGGCGCGCCTTTTGCCTCGCGCTCGCCGTCGGCGCTGCGGCGTTGGTGCAGGCCGGCTGCGGAGGCGGCGTCCCGGCGGTGCCGGTAACGACGTCAACCGCGCACGACGGCGCCGCGATAGCGTGGATGCCGGCGGCCGACGAAACCTATCAGATCCAGTACAGCGGGACACTCGACACGCGCGTGCCGGCGCAAATCTACGATCTCGACGGCTTCGACACACCTGAATCCGTCGTAACAAAGCTGCATGCGTCCAACCGCCGTGCGATCTGTTACATGGACGCGGGAACGTGGGAGAACTGGCGGCCCGACGCCAAGGCGTTCCCGCGCACGGTGCTCGGCGAGCCGGTGAGCCACTGGCCGGGGGAACGCTGGCTCGACGTGAGGCAGACGGCCATCCTGGAGCCGATCATGGGCAAGCGATTTGACGTCTGCCGGCAGAAGGGCTTCGACGGCGTGGACCCCGACAACATCGACGGCTACACCAATGACACCGGCTTTCGGATTACGGGTAAGCAGCAACTCGCCTACGACGCATGGCTGGCGAAAGCAGCCCACGCCCGCGGACTCGCCGTCGCTCAGAAAAACGACAACGGCCAGGTCGCGCAGCTTTCTAAGGTCTTTGACTTTGCCGTCGTGGAACAGTGCTACGTGCAGCGGTGGTGCGGTCAGTTCGCGGTCTACACGAAGGCTCGCCGCTTGGTGGTTGACGTGGAATACGGCTTGAGCGAGCGAACGTTTTTGAACAAGACGTGTCCGAGCGAC
>JAFAQW010000113.1 GCA_019245995.1 Vulcanimicrobiota bacterium
GTCGCTCAGCGCGACTTGGCGGCGCAGCGCCATGGCGGCGAGCGCCGTCGCCGTGAAGGTCTTCGACACCGAGCCGATCTCGAACAGCGTGTGCGCGTCCACGGGGCGGCCGCTGCCGTCGGTTCCGCTGACGTAGACGCGCTGAACGCCGTGGTCGATGATTCCCACCGCAATGCCGACCCCGGCGGCCGCGGCGGTTCGCGCGTCCAAGGCCGTTTGCAACGAAATCACAGCGAATAATGGTAACAACAAGGCGTGTACGAGCATGCCTTAGGGGCCGAACGGCGGGCGACCTGCGCCGGCGCGGCGTAGTAATACGACGATGGCGCGAGAGCTCAACGCCTCGGGAATTCCGCTCGAGCCCGTGTACGATTCCGTTCACGGTGCGCCGCACGAGCTCGGCGAGCCGGGCGAGTTTCCCTTTGCGCGCGGCATTCGGCGCAACATGTATCGCGGACGGTTATGGACGATGCGCCAGTATGCCGGATTCGCCACGGCGAAAGCCTCGAACGAGCGCTATCGCTTTCTGCTGGCGCACGGGCAGACCGGCCTCTCCGTCGCGTTCGATCTGCCGACGCAACTCGGGATGGACTCGGACGCGCCGCAGGCGCGCGGCGAAGTCGGCCGCGTCGGCGTGGCGATCGACACGATCGACGACATGGAGACGCTGCTCGCGGATCTCCCGCTCGACCGCATCACCGTCTCGATGACGATCAACGCGCCCGCGGCGATTTTGCTCGCGCTCTATCTCGCGGTTGCGCGACGCCGTCGCATTCCGTACGACAAATTGGGAGGCACCGTGCAGAACGACGTGCTCAAGGAGTACGTCGCGCGCGGCACGTACATCTATCCGCCGGCACCGTCGCTGCGCTTGGTGACCGACGTGATGGCCTATTGCGCGCGCGCGGTGCCGCAGTGGAATACGATCTCGATCTCGGGCTATCACATTCGCGAGGCGGGTTCCACGGCGGTGGAAGAGATCGCGTTTACGCTGGCCAACGCGAAGACGTACTTGCAGGCGGCGCGCGAGTCTGGAATCGCGATCGATGAGGTCGCGCCGCGCGTCTCCTTCTTCTGGAACGCGCACAACGATTTCTTCGAGGAGATCGCCAAGTTCCGCGCGGCGCGCTACCTGTGGGCTCACCTCATTCGCGACGAGTTCGGTTGCGACGATCCCCGCGCCCAGATGCTGCGCTTTCACACGCAAACGGGCGGTTCGACCCTCACGGCGCAAGAGCCCGAAAACAACGTGGTCCGCGTGACGCTGCAGGCGCTGGCGGCGGTCTTGGGCGGAACCCAATCGCTGCACACGAACGGGCAAGACGAGGCGCTGGCCTTGCCGACCGCGCAAAGCGCGCGCGTCGCCCTGCGAACGCAACAGATTATCGGCTACGAGTCGGGCGTTGCCGACGTGGTCGATCCAATCGCAGGCTCGTATTACGTAGAAAGCTTGACCAACGAGCTGATCGAGCGCGCCGGAGAATTGATAGCGGAAGTGGACCTCATGGGCGGCAGCCTGGCCGCAATCGAGAGCGGCTGGATGCAGCGCCGCATCGCGGAGTCCGCGTACCGGGCGCAACAAGAGATCGAGAGCGGGCGGCAGGTGATCGTCGGCGTGAATCGCTTTGCGGAGAGCACCGACGGGGTTTCCATTCCCTTGCAGCAGATCGATCCACGGATCGAACGCGAGCAGACCGACCGTCTCGCGGCCTTCCGGCAGAATCGCGACGCGGCGCCGGTCGAGCGGCATTTAGCCGACATTCGGCGCGCCGCCGCGGGATCGGAGAACCTGATGCCGCACTTCATCGACGCCGTTGATGCCGGCGTTACGCTCGGCGAAATTTGCGGCATGCTGAGGGAAGCGTTCGGAACGTACCGCTCTAAAGAGGTAGTCGCGTAAGTCGTGACGATCGATCATGTGGCGATCGTCGTGAAGGATCTCGATGCGACGCTGCGCTTTTACACCGAGACGCTCGGGTTCCAAGAGCTCTATCGCGAGGTGATCTACGACCAGGGCGTCGAGGCGGTGGGTCTAAAGGCCGGCGATTCTTGCGTGGAGCTTCTGTTACCGCTCGACGAGGCGTCGCCGATCGCCCGCTATCGCGGCGATTCGCCGACGAAACTGCACCATACCGCGTATCGGGTCGCGGACATCGAGGCGGCGCTGCGCTCGCTCAAAGAAAAGAACGTCGCGCTCATCGACGAGCGCCCGCGCCGCGGCGCGCACGGTAACTCGATCGCGTTCCTGCATCCGAAGTCCACGGGCGGCGTGCTCATCGAACTCTGTCAGCCCAGCGGGGCGCGCCCGGCGGACTAATTCATCGGATGATCTCTGCACGCGCACCGCGGCGACGCGGCTCGTTCGCGTGGTCCGCTGCCGCGTCCGCTCTGATTCACCTCGCGCTCGCGTTGTTGATCTCGCTCGCGGTCAGTCACGTCAGGATCGTGCAGGGCGAGCGCGAGAGGGTCACGCAGACGACGTTCGCGCGCATCGAAACGCGTCCGCGTCCGACGCCGCAAGCTCGCCGTCCCGTAGTGCGGCGCGTGCAGCGCGAAGTGGCGCGGGCCGTCGCGCCGGCGGCGGCGCCGCGACGCGAACTCGCGCGCGAAGTCGCCGCTTCGGCTTCACCGCAACCGCCGCAACGTCACGCCCCTACGATGAATTTCGCGAGCGACGAGGCGGGTTTCGCGCGCGAGGTGGCGCGATTGCGCGCCGCGGACGACCCGCATGCCGTTCCCACCATCGATCCCTCACGGCGCGGCGCCTCGATGAAGAGCTATAGTTTCTCACCGTCCTCGGTGCATGGGGAACAGAGCGGTAACGGGCTCATTACGCCGGTACGCTCCTGGCGACAAGGCGGCGACGACTGCTACTACGGGCGTTACGAGTTCACGTATCCCGACGGCGCGTCGGAGAACGGCGACATCGCGTGGCCATTCTGTTACGACGCTGCGCTGGATCCGTTCAAACAGGCGCCGCACCTGATCCCATTTCCGTTGCCTCTGCCGGGTTTCCGGCTGCCGGCGGGTACGACGTTGCCGCCGATCGAGAAATCGGTCTATCAGGAATGGGCCGCGCGCAACGGCGTGCCCGGCCCCTAATGGTGCAACAGCGGCGTTTGTCCGAGCCCGTTTAACACGAACTGCACGGCGAGCGCCGCTAGAATAATTCCGAGCAGCCGCGTGATCACGTGGATGCCCGTCTTGCCGATCACGCGCAACAACAACGACGAGCCGCGCATGCACAGCCACGTGACGAACAACGCCACCGCGTAGGCCGCCACCACGATGATGACGTTCGCGCGGTCGCCGTGCGCGAAGTTCAGCAGCAGCAGGACGGTCGCGATCGTACCAGGTCCCGCGATCATCGGCACGGCGAGGGGAAAGACGGCTGGATTCTCCCCTTCAGCGGCCTCTTTTTCCTCGGCCTCCGTGCGCTTCGCGCCGGTGGGGCGCGCGAAGAGCATGTCGATTGCGATCAGGAAGAGCAGCACTCCGCCGGCGATCGTGAACGCGGGGAGCGTGATGCCGAGATAGGCCAGGATCACGCGTCCGAGGGCGCCCATGAACAGGATGATGCCGGCCGCGACCAAGACCGCTTGGTCGACGATCTGATTGCGGCGCTGCGACGTAAAGCGTGCCGTCGAACCGATCGTCAGCGGAATCATGCCGATCGGGTCGATGATCGTGAAGGCCGTCGCAAATGCCGTGGCGATAAAGCGCGCGTCCATAGCGGTACCGTGATCATGCTATGGAACGGGTGGGCT
>JAFAQW010000043.1 GCA_019245995.1 Vulcanimicrobiota bacterium
GCCATTGAAGAGCTCGTCGCGCGTGTGAACCTTATTGCGGTGAAGCAGTAAGTATTCGAGCAGCGCATACTCTTTGGCCGTCAGCGCGATCGCTTTCCCGCCGCGATGCACCTCATGCCGGTCGCGATCCATCACAACGTCGCGATATTCGATCACGTTGCCCTGCGGCGTTCGTTCGCGCAGACGAGCCCGAATGCGCGCGAGCAGCTCTTCCGTTGCGAAGGGTTTTGTGACGTAGTCGTCCGCGCCGACGTCGAGCCCCGCGACGCGATCCGGAACGCGGTCGCGCGCGGTCAGCATAATGATGGGAACTCGGCTCTTCGCACGAATGCGCTTGCAGACCTCGATGCCGTCCATGCGCGGGAGCATCAGATCGAGAATCACGAGATCCGGCTCTTTGAGAGCCTTCTCGAGGCCGGCCAGCCCGTCGCGGGCGACGTCCACCTCGTACCGTTCGTGCTCGAGCTCCAGTTGAAGGACTCGGCTGATTGCGGCGTCGTCCTCTATGACCAAGATTCTATACGGACGCTGCTCGCCGGTGCGTTTCTCCATGCCGAGGGATTAGCGGCGCGGCGGTGTCTGCGACCTCTTTGGCAGCGCGGCGGCGGGTTGAAATCCGGTGAAAAGTGACATCCACAGCGCCGTCGCTCCGCCCGCAGCAAGCCACGCGAGCGTGGCGCCGTTCGACAGCACGCGCGCCGTGGTAGAGCCAATTGCTTCCAGCGTATGGAGGAACAGCGCGCCGCCTCCCATGACGACTAAAACGACCAGCCAAACCGCAACCGCCGCCATCGCACCCATGGCGGCATACTCGCCCAGCGAAAATAGCGGCGCCGGACGGTATGCCGTCGCAAGCAGAATGGAGGCACGGAGCCCGGCGGGCGGCTCCTCTAGGGGCAGCGCCGCAATGGCGTCGTCGAGCGGATCGTAGGCGTCTGAGTACACGGTTACGTTACCTCCATTTCGCCGAGGAGCCGGCGCAACTGTTCCTTCGCGCGAAACAAATGCGTCTTCACCGTGCCTAGCGGCAAGCCTAGCACCTCGGCGATTTCTTCGTACTGTTTTCCCTGAAGATGAAAGAGTGTTATCGCGGTGCGGTACTTTTCAGGGAGGGCATCGATGGCGGCCCGCAACCGCCGGGCATCGTCGCGCGCGATCGCCTGGTCTTCCGGCCCCGGCGACGGATCGGCTCGTTCCGGAAGCTCGCTGCCGGTATAGCGCTTGCGGCGGCTGAGCCGGTCGCAACAGGCGTGATATGCGATCGCGAAGATCCAGGTCGAAAACTTGGATCCCGGCTTGAAGGTGCGCAGACTGCGAAAGGCCTTGAAAAAGGCCTCCTGCGTTGCATCGCGCGCCTCTTCGGTGTCTTGGAGCGTCCGATAGGCCAAATGATACACGGCCCGGTCGTAGCGTTCCACCAGCGTCGCAAAAGCGTCTGGATTGCCGCGCAGCGCAAGGGCCACCAAGGCACCGTCGTCCGGTATCGCGGTCACCGCCGCGCGCCCTTGTGTGTGCCGTTCGGCTCCGCTCGGGATGAAAGCCGTTCGCTCCGGGGGAGGACACACCAGGACTGCCGACACGCCCTTGCTACGGCGGACGCGCGCGCGATGTTTCGCTGCAGGCGCGTTTTTTTGCCGCGAAACAACGGTGGCCGCGCGGCGTAACTAGGGCAGGAAATGCTACGGAGGAACGACCCAGCGATGACAAATATCCCCAACAAGACCCTTCCCGGCGGGATCCGGCCCGAGAACGTCAGACCGACGATGCCGGCCGACCGGTGGAACTCCGCGCAAGCGCTGCGCCCCACCTTCGATGGATGGGGACCGAAGCTCTAAGTGTCCCGCGGTTCCATTCTGGCGATGCTGGTCGCCGCAGAACTCGTGGTCGTGAGCGTTGCGATTTACTCGCTCGGCGGCACGGCCACGCTTGCAGGCCGGATGCATCGCGTGGCTTTTGCGGCGGCGCCCCTCGCACCGTTGAGCCTCGGCACTGCACCGCACATCGTGATCGACGATGAGGATTCGCGCGTTCACGTCGGCGTGTCCAGCGACGGTCAAGTGCACGTACGGGATCTCACCAAGCTTCGCGGCTTTAACTTTTCCAACGCCGGCTATCCGCAGTTGCGCGTGACCCGGACCGACGACGGCGCCTTCATCCAACGCGCGAAGACGCCGAGCGCGACCGTCAACCTCATCGGATTTAGCACCGAAGCGATCGAGGTCAACGTGCCGGCCGGTTCGCGGATCGAGATCGTGCGCTGCGCCGGCGCCGACGTCACGGGCATCACG
>JAFAQW010000056.1 GCA_019245995.1 Vulcanimicrobiota bacterium
GCGGCGGCGCTCGCGGCGGCGGCAGGGCCGCTGACCGTCGACAGCACCGCGTCCATCGACGTTAGCTTCCCTGGCTTTCTGGCGTTGTGGAGGGCGCTGCGCGCCGTCTAGGCGGCCGACTCCGACGGTTTGGCGGCGGTCTCGCTCGTGGTGATCTCGGAGCTTTTCGGCGTATCTTCGGCTTTCTTTTCCGAGGCTTTGGCCGTCCCGTCGGTCTTCGGCGTGTCGCTCGCGGCCTTCGCGGTGCGCCGCGAGTCCGTTACGTAGAAGCCCGAACCCTTGAAGAGCACGGGCGCCGCGCTGAAAACGCGCCGAACCGGTGCGCCGCACGCGGCGCACGGCGTCTCATAACTCTCGTCAAAGCCGTGGCGGACCTCATAGATCTGCCCGCACTGGGTGCAGGCATAGTCGTACAACGGCATGGCTCAAGTATAACGAGCCTAGCACTCTCGGTCAATGAGTGCTAGGCCGCTTTAAAAGTCGGCCAGCACCGCCGCGTCGCGACGATACTCCACCAGACCCTTGAAATGGACGAGCGAAACGTCGAGCGCGCTCGAGATGCGACGCCCGCGTTGCCAATGATCGAGCATCTTGCCAACGCGGCCGTGATACGCGGGATACGAAATATGCACGTGGAGGCGCGCGCTCGAGCTTTTTTGCTCGATGCGAAAATCCCAGCGGCGGCGCATCGAAAACGCGCCGACCAGCGACAGACGATAACTGGGAATCAGCGCGTCGACCTCGTACCATTGCTCTTCTTCTCCCGGCAGCGACGATCGGATCACCACCTCGCTACCGACCCGTAGTTCTCCGTCGTCGTGCGGACGACGCGCGCTGCGCAGCATCGAGAGCCAAACGGGCCACTTCTCGACGGAGCAGAGCAGCGCGAAAACCTCTTCCGGCGAGCAGTTCAGGTCGAGGCTCGCGCTATGCGACGGTGCGGGGACAATTACGTCAGCGGCAATGGCCATAACGCTCGTTAAGATTCTGCGCCCCGTCGGCTACGTTCCTCTGAGGGAATGTCGCCCTGCGTCGCCGCCAACGCAAAGAGGACCAGTGTCTCGACGCCGTACTTCAACGCCGCCTCGTCGATGCGAAACAGGGGGCTGTGACCGGGGTGGAACGACTCCGCTTGATCGCTGCGTACGCCCAAACGGATCAGCACGCCGGGCGCATGTTGCGCGAAATATGCAAAGTCTTCGCCGCCCATCGTCGGAGCGGGCTGCTCGATGCGCAGCATGCTGTTGCCGCGCAGATACTCAGCGAAACTACGCGTCAACGGCTCGTCGTTGACGACGGGCGGATAGCCTCGGACGATCTCAACGTCGATTTCCACGCCGTAGGTCGCGGCAGCGCCGGCCGCGACGCGCCGAACCCGGCGCTCCAGTTCCGAACGGACTTCGGCATCGTGTGCGCGCAGCGTCCCGGAGAGCGAAACGCGATCGGCGATCACGTTGTTGCGATATCCGCCCGCGATTGTCCCCACCGTCACCACCGCGCTCGCCAGCGGGTCGATCTCGCGTGCCACGATGTTTTGCAGCGCGAGCACCAGCGCCGCCGCGGCCGGTATCGCATCTACCGCGGTGTGCGGATAGGCTCCGTGCCCACCCGTTCCCCGAATCTCGATCGCCAGCTCATCGGTGGAGGCGCTGATGCCGCCCGGCGTGAGTCCGATCGTTCCGACATCGAGGCGAGAATCCACGTGCAGCATGGCAACCGCGTCGGCTTTTGGGTCATCGAGCACGCCGTCTTGCAGCATCGGCAGCGCGCCACCGGGTCCTTCCTCCGCCGGCTGGAAGATCAGCACGACCGTTCCGGCGAGCTGCGCTCGGCGAGGCGCGAGAACGTGTGCCACGCCCAACAGCATGGCCGTGTGGGCGTCGTGCCCGCACGCGTGCATCTTTCCGGGGACGCGGGAGGCAAACGACAAACCGGTGCGTTCCTGAACGGGAAGCGCATCCATGTCGGCGCGTAGCGCAACGTTTCGCCCAGCGTCGGCGCCTCGAAGGGTCGCTACCACGCCCGTGCCGGCGCTTCGGCGATGTTCCACGCCCAGCGCGTCGAGCTCGCGTTCGACCAGTGCGGCAGTTTCGTGCTCTTCGAACCCGAGCTCCGGATGGCGATGCACGGTTCTGCGCAAGTGGAGTACTCGATCCTCGAGCGCTCGCTCGATTTGAACTCCCATCGCCCGTGACGTTAACGAACCGGTACTTTCCTTCCCTGCGCCGAAGCGAGAGCGCCGTACCGGATGCTAACGCCCGATCTCGCCCTCGCGCTGCTGATCAATCGCACGTCCGCCTATTACTCCGCCAATCCTCCGCTCTATATGACGTATACCGAACGGACGCATGTGAGTGCGCCGACGCTCGGACGGACCCAGGACATCGATCGCTCCATCGCCGTCCGCGTGGCCGACAACGTAGCCGTCATGCGAGATCTTCCAAACGGCGAACAACGCGTGGGACAGGCCTTTCCGGTGATTGCGTACTTCGATCCGCTCTCCGCGTTCCAATTCAGCTATTTCGCCAACCTGAAACGCGTGGATATCACGCTCCAGCGAGGAACGCCACTGACGCTCTCCATTCCGCCGCCCGATCCAAGCGTCAACGCGGTCGTCGCGTACAACAGCTACTGGGCGGCCCACTACGCCTCGGACTCATCGGAGGAGGCGCTCCACCTGTTGATGGAACCGACCCCCCGGATCACGCAAGGCTTCTACCCCGCCGAGATCGTCGAGGATGCGAAGTCGCACCTGCCCGCTCGTATCGTCATGAAAAGCGTGGGAGCCGACGACGTGATCGCGCTTGACTATGGCGTCCTGGACGGGCACTGGGTCGTCGTGCACGGCACCTTCAGCGCCACGCAGCACGCGGTGTTCCTGACGTTCAAAGTGATCGCCGACGTCACGTTTTCGAATATCGCGTTTCCGCAGGCACCGCCCGACCAACGACTGGCCTCGTAGCGGCGCGGCCTCGACCGTCGCGGTCGGCGACGGAACGGTCGCGCGGCGCGACCCACATGTAGACGTTGGGAATCAGCAGCAGCGTCAGTACGAGGGAGCTGAACACGCCGCCGATCACCACGATGCCGAGGCTCGAACGCGAGGCCGCACCGGGATCGAGGGCCAGCGCCAGCGGCAGGTTCCCCGCCATCACCGAGAAGCTCGTCATGATGATCGGCCGGAACCGAGTGTGGGCGCTTTCCTTGATGGCGGCGAGTCGATCGAGGCCTCGGGAGCGCAGGGTGTTGGCATAGTCGACCAGCAGGATGCCGTTCTTCGTGGCGATACCGATCAACAGAATCGTCCCGATGAGCGAAAAGAGATTCAGCGTGCGGTGCGTCAGCAGCAGCGCGCCGATGGCTCCAATGGCCGCCACCGGCACGGAAAAGATAATGATGAACGGCGACACGTAGCTATTGTAAAGCGCCACCATCAGAAGATAGACCAATATCACCGATACGATCATCGAAAGGCCCATGCCGACGAGCGTCTGATGCATGAAGTCTTGTTGCCCCAGCGGAGCCGGACGCACGACGACGTTCGGCGGGAGACGCAGAGACGGTAAGCGCCGCATCAGCTGGTTCTCGACGGCCGATAGAGATGAGTTGAAGGCATAGTTCGCGTTGACGTGGATGACGTTGTTCCGGTCGCTGCGCGTGATGAGCGGCGCGGTCGGGGTCGAGACGAACCTCGCGATGTCGCCGAGATAAACGATGTTCCCGTACGAAGAGCGGATCGCGACCGACTTGAGCGTCTCAAGGCTCGTCTGATACGACTGTGGGTAGATGACCTGAACCTGCTCCAATCCCGACGTCGTTTCGAACTGGGTGCTGACGTTGCCGCCGAAGGCCGCACCGGCCGCCTGTGACGCCTGCCCCAGGTCCACGCCCAGCGCCTGCGCCTTGGCGCGATCGAATTGAATCGAGATCTCCGGCCCGAGTTGGGTGCCGGTGCTGTTGACGCTGGTCGCGCCGCGGATTTTTTGCAAGAGTGCGACGACCTGTTGCGCGTACGGCGTCGGGTCGCCGCCCGTTACGTCGGTCACGAGAAAGTCGATCGGCTGCGAGTTCCCGCCGCCCGTCGACGTTGCCGGCACGACCACGGCCTGCACCCCCGGCGGCAAGCTCTTGCGCGCGATGTCGCGGAATTCGCCGACCCAATAACTCGTCGGCCGCTTGCGGTCGTCCTTGAGCCAAAAGTGCACCTGACCGACGTTACTTTGGCTGACGAAGCCCCCGAACGACGCGGAGTAGGCGCCGGCGACGGCGGTGTTCGCAAAAGCATCCCGCGTGTCCAGGAGCTTTCGCTCCAACGCAAACGTGCCGCGCTGAACCATTCGGATGGGCGTACCGATCGGATACATCAGCTGAATGTAGATCTCACCCCGGTCGACCTGGGGGATGAACTCCTCGCCGACGACGCCGAAACCGACGAGCGCCAGCGCGAGCGCAAAGGTGCCGGCGCAAAAGAGCGCGACGAGCCGCCCATGGGCCAAGCTCCACGGCAGCGCGCGTTGGGTGTAAAACGTCCGAGTATCGTCGAATTTATGCCCGAACCAGTCCACGACCGCCCACGGCTTCCAGCGCGAGCGCAGCGCCCAAAGACCGGCGAGGGTCGGAGTAATGGTGAACGACACAAAGAGCGAGGTCAGCGTGGAAATCACGACGACCACCGCGAACTCGGCGATCTGCCGGCCCACCTGTCCCTGAATGAAGGCGATCGGGAAAAAGACGACGACGTCCACGAGCGTAATCACGACGGCGGCGGCACCGATCTCCTCGCGGCCCCGAACGGCCGCGTCTTCGGCGGTCTCTTTCAACTCCGAAAAGTGCCGCTCGACATTCTCTAAAACGACGGTCGAATCGTCGACGAGGATGCCGATGACGAGCGACATGCCCAACAGTGAGATCGTGTCGAGCGTCAAATGCATCAGTTTCATCGCCGTCACCGCGATGGCCAGCGACGTTGGAATCGAAACGCAGACGACGATCGCGCTACGCCACGAACGCAGGAAGAAAATCATCGCGATGGCGGTGAGCAGGATCGCCTCCATCAGCGTCCGCGTAACGATTGTAATTTGTTGCCCGGTAAACTTCGACTGGACGTTGATGACGCGGAAGCTGATCTCCGGGAACTGCCGCTCGATGCGAGGCAACGCGCGCAGGATATTGTTCGAGGCCTCCACCTCACTGCCATACGACGCCTTTTGGACTTGCATGAAAAGGCCCGGCCGGCCGCTGATCTGCGCGTACTGCAGACGAGGCTCGTAGCCTTCGGTTACCGTCGCGACGTCGCCGATGCGCACCACGGCATTGCTTGCGGTCCAAGGGTTGACGGCGCCCGGAAGCGTTGCCGTGCCGCCGTTATAGTTCTGCACTTGCCCTTCTACAGAGCTCTGACCGCCGCCGGATAGTGTGCCGGCGCCCGAAACGATCGCCAGATTGCGGACCGTGTTTAGATTCTGAATGTCGCCGCGAATGTCAATCGTCGTCTGGCGATTCGGCTCGTACGCAAATCCGCCGGGAACGCGCTGATTGTTGGTTTGCAGGGTGGTGATGACGTCGTTGAGCGTGAGGTTCGCGGCCGCCAATCTATTCGGATCCACGACGACCTCATACGCCGGCGTCACGATGCCGCCCACGTTGACGAACGAAATGTCCGGCACTTGCTCCATTTGCGGCGCTATCACGTTGGTGGCGTAGAGAGCCAGTCGCGAGAGCGATAACTTGTTCGAGTACAATGCCAGCGTCACGACGACCGACTCCGCGGGATCGCGGAGGTTCACCGTTGGCGGGCTGAGGTTGGTCGGTAGGTATTTTTCCGCAGCCTGAATCGCCTTGTTCGTGAGCGCCAGGTCCGTGGCCGTATCGGAGCTGATGTCGAAGATCGCCGTGATCTGAGCAGAGCCCTGTTGCACCACCGAGTTGATCGTCTGGAGATTGGGAGTGCCCGCGAGGTTCTGTTCGATCGGCTGCACGATGTTATCGCGCATCTCCGTCACGGACGCGCCGCTGTAGCCGACGAAGATCGTTACCGTGGGCTGACTGACGTCGGGATAGAGCTGCTTCACGATCGTGGCGAGCGAAAGCACGCCCGCGAACGTCATCAAGGCGACGATCACAAAGACGAGCGTTGGACGCTTGATGAAGAGGCGCGTGAGGCTGAAATTCACGGACGCAACGAGACCCTTTCGCCGTCGCCGACGCTCGTTTGACCGTTGGTGAGGACGCGGGTGCCCGGCGAAATGCCGCTCACGACTGAGGTTGTTCCGTCGCTGCCCAGCTCGGCGACCCTCACCGTCTTGACGCTATCGTCTGACTGGACCGTGACGACGGCGTCGTGATTGTCGTCGGTAAACGCCGTCGCGGGGACGCGCACGCCGCGCACCGCCGTCGCCGCAACGCTTCCTTGCACGACCATGCCAGGACGGAGCCGTCCCGCCGGATTCGAGAGTTGGACCTTCACTTGAAAATCCGTGGAGCCCGGATTGATCTGATTGAGCACGCCCGATACGCGCCCGGCATACCGGCGACCGCCGCTCACGTCGGGTACGCTGATCGCCGCCGGTGCTCCGTTGACGATGCGTGCGATCTGTTCGCTGGACGCGTGCAACACGGCGTAGATCGGATCGATCTGTTGCAGCGTGAAGATCGCCCGGTTGCCGGGATATTCCCCGGGGTTCAGATTACGATTGACCACGACGCCGTCGATCGGCGACACGATCGCCGCCTTGCCGATCTGCACGCGCACTTGCTGTGCCTGCGCGAGAGCGACTTCTTCCTGAGCACGCGACTGCTGCACGGCAGATGCCTGAAGGCCGGCTCCCGATAGCGAGCCGTTCGCTTGCACCGCGGAACGGGCGGCGGCGAAGTTCGCATTCGCCGAATTGATCGCCTGTTGATCGTTGCGCACGAGCGTCGCCTGCGCGTCTACCGCCTGTTGCGACACATAGCCCTGCCCCAGAAGGTTCCGGTCGCGCGCCAGGTTTGCTTGGTCGTTCTGTAACGTTTGTTGCGCCTGGTGCACGGCCGCCTCATCGCTGCGCAGCGTATCGGCCGCCTGCGCGATGGAGAGCGACCCCTCGTAGACGGTGCGTGTCGTATTCGCGTGGTTACTGTTCGCCGTCGCGAGGTAGGATTGGAGTTGCGACTGCAAATCGGCGGTGTCCAGTTGCGCCAGGGTCTGCCCCGCGCGAACGCCGTCCCCCTCGCGCACGTAGACCGCCGTGGCGGGTTCGGCGAGCGTGCTCTGAATCGCCACGTTTTGATAGGGGGCGATGATTCCGGCAAGGCGCTCCGTCGGCTCGATGCTTCCGAAGGCGGCTACGCTCGTCTGCACGTATGGCGCGCGCGGGGCGGCCGCTTTCTCACGGCCGGCGCAGCCGCCCGCCGCTAGGAGTGCTAAAGCCGTCCAGCAGAATCGGCGAGAGTGACGGTTCACGGTCATAGGTTGGCACGATTGTACCGAACGGACGGCGTTCTAATCCTGGAGTCAGACTGAGAATGATCTCACCGGAGGGGCCTCGCGTGCTGGTGGTGGACGACGAGCGCGGACTGCGCCAGTTGCTGGAGTATGGCCTCGCGCGGGCGGGCTTCGCAGTTCGCAGCGTGACGGACGGCCCGGACGCGCTTTCCACCCTCCAGGTGTGGCCGCCGGATGTCATCGTTTTGGACGTCATGTTGCCCGGCGAGGATGGGTTCGCGTTGCTGCCCGCGATGCGGCGGCTGACGACGGCGCCGATCGTGATGCTGACGGCTCGCACTGAAGTCGCCGAACGGATTACCGGCCTCACGTCAGGCGCGGATGACTACGTCGGCAAACCGTTCGATTTCGAAGAGCTCGTGGCGCGAATCAAAACGCTGCTGCGACGGCCACAAATCGAGCAACGCGAAACGCTGAGTTACGCAGACCTGAGCATCGACACTCGGCGCCGCACCGTGTATCGAGGCAACCGGCGGATCGAGCTCTCGGCTCGCGAGTTCGATCTCTTGCGCGTCTTCGCCGAACGGGCCGAGCGCGTCCTCACACGCTCCGACCTCCTCGATCTGGTTTGGGGCATTGACCGTGATGTCGTGCCGAACACGGTGGAAACATACGTCTCATTTTTGCGCGCGAAGGTCGATAGCGGGGAACCGGTGCGCCTCATTCAGACCCTGCGCGGTGCCGGATATTCCTTGAAGGCGATGCCCGCATGAACACGCGGCTCGCGCGGCGTTTGCAGACATTGGCCGCGATCGAAATATCGCTCGTGCTGGCCATCGTCATTCTCACCGGTGCGCTGGTGGCGTTCGGCGCCTACATCCGGAGCGTTTCCAACGAGCTGACAGGGACGTTAACGCAATTGCACTCATCGCTCGCTCGTCGCTCCTTGTCCGATGCTCGCGCGGGCGGCCGGTATGCGGCGTCGCTGCTGCTGGGTGCCGCAAGTGAGATCGTCGTTCTCGACGCCGCGACCCGAGTAACGGTGTATCGCGCGCATCGTGCGGACCCACAACCCGTAACGACCGTACGCGGTCGCGGCGACAACTCGGGCGATCCGCGACCTTCCGGGCCCTTCGCCCGAGTAATTTTGGGATTGGCAACGACGTTTGGGCTGCAGCCTTTGCGCGCGCGGGTCGGCAATCTCTACGTGGTCGTCCGAAGCAACGATCTGGCACTTGTCTCGGCCGCGCGGTCGTTTTTCGTACCGTTGCTCGTCGCCCTGGCCATCGCGGCGTCGTTCGGATTCCTGATCGCGAGGGCGCTCACGCGCCAAGCCTTGCGGCCGCTCGACGACGTGACCGCTGCCCTCGAGCGCTTCGCGTCGGGGGATTTGACGCCGCATACCATTGCCGCGGACGACCGCCAGGAGCTCGGATCTCTCGCGACCGCCTACAACGGCGCCATCGACCAACTCGAGCGGGCCTTCGCTGCGCGCGACCGCGCAAACGCGGGCATGCGTCAGTTCATTGCCGACGCGGGCCATCAGTTGCGCACGCCGCTCACGGTCGTCCAGGGCTTTATCGCCATCCTGCGCCGCGGCGGTTTCGAGAATCCGCAGGATCGCGACCACATCCTCGACACCATGAACGATCAGAGCAAGATCATGGCCTCGCTCATCGATAAGCTGATCTTGCTCGAACGGTGGCAGAGTCCACAACCGGCACCTCCCGCCGTGCCCATCGACGTCGGCACGCTAGTCGCGGACCTCGTCGCGCCGATTGCAGACGCCCACCCGGAGCGTCGTTTTGCGATTTCCACACAAGACGGAATACTGGCGAAGATCGATCCGAGCGAGCTGGGTTACGTCGTGACGAACCTCGCCGACAACGCCCTCAAATATGGGCGCGGCAAAATTGCGGTCAACGTCCGTTCCGAAGATTCAACCGCCGTCATCGAGATCGCCGACGAGGGGCCCGGGATTCCGTCGACCGATGCGGAGCGCGTCTTCGATCGCTTCTATCGCGGCACGCAGCGCGACGTTCCAGGCTCCGGACTCGGTCTGGCGATCGTCAAACGCGCGGTCGAACGCGCCGCCGGAACCATCAACCTCGTCACAGGTCCCACGGGCTCGCACTTCATCGTGCAGCTTCCGCGAGTCAACTAGGCATGCATAGCACGGACGTTGCGGAGACGTTCGTCGCAGCGCATCCAATCGTACAATGCACGCCTAGGCGGCATCTAAAGAGAGATACGGAACTACGGCGAGCGTGAAGATCCTTCGGAGAGGGTGAGATTCGAACTCACGGAACGCTGTTCACGTTCGCC
>JAFAQW010000223.1 GCA_019245995.1 Vulcanimicrobiota bacterium
TTTCCAGCGCCGCGACGTGAGTCAGAAGGTCGCCGAGTTGCGCGCCGAAGCGCTCGATCTCCTCATCGCTGAGCGCGACCCGCGCGAGCTTGGCGACGTACCGAATATCGATCGTGCGCTTGCTCATGCGCTGGTCGGCTCGAAGAACGCGAGCGATTCCACGTGCCCGGTCTGCGGAAACATATCGAATGGTTGCACTGCCGTGATGCGATAGCCCTTAGCCACGAGAAACTTCGAATCCCGTGCGAGCGTTGCGGCGTCGCAGGACAGATACCAAATCTGCGGCTTCGCGTGCGCGATGGCGCCGAGCGTCGCCTCGTCGGAGCCCTTGCGCGGAGGATCGAGAAAAACGACCGACGCGTCGCGCAGGGCCGGCGCGACTCTTGCCGAGGCGACGGCGTGCTCGACTCTTCCCGTCTCGAACCGCACGTAGCGTTCGAGGCCGTTCAAACGAGCGTTCGCGCGGGCCTGAGCGACCGCTCGCGAGTCCTCTTCGATGCCGACCACGCTCCAACCGTGCCGCGCGAAGAAAAGCGAGAACGTGCCCACGCCGCAATAAAGGTCGACGACGCGAGCCGGGCGCGCGAGCCTCGGGCCCAAGATTTCAAAGATGCGCGAAACGATTTCGGTGTTGATCTGGAAAAAGGAGCCGGCGGCTATCCGATAACGTATCCCGGCGATCACCTCGTCGATCTCCACGCTTCCGGCGAGCCGTTGCCGCTTGCGGCCGAGGATGGCGTTTGCGCCGGGCAATTCAAACGAGTTCTCGACGCCGCGCAGCCCCGGAACGTCCCGGAGGAGTTGCGCCGCTGCCGCCGACGCGGCGCCGGAACGCCGATCGCTCGTAATCGTCAGTACGATCTCGCCGCCGGCCGCGGAGCTCCGCGCGACGAGGTGGCGCGACTCGGAAAGCATTGCTTCCACCGCCGGCGTTCCGCGCGCGCGATCCAGGCGCTGCAACAGGTCGTCCAGTCCCGGCGCTACCACGGGGCACCGATCGATTGCGACGACGGCGTGCGACCGTTGACGGTAGAATCCAAGCGCCGGCGGCTTCGTCGCGCGATCCACGACGAGGGCCATCTTGTTACGGTAGGCGCGGGGCTCCGCCATTCCGATGGCTGGGGCAACCTCCACGTCGTCGGCGCTTCCGATTCGGGCCAGCGCCTGTCGAACGACGTTTCTTTTCCACGCTAACTGCGCGGGATAGTTGAGATGCTGCAGTTGGCAGCCGCCGCAGCTTCCGAACACGGGGCAGAAGGCGACGGCGCGGTCCGGCGATTCCGCGATCAACCGCAGCAGCCGCGCAACCGCGTAGCGTGGCTTCACCTCGCTGATGCGGACGCGCGCGCGTTCGCCGGGGAGGGGGCCGAAGCAGAAAACTACGAGCCCGTCGAGACGGCCGACACCTTGGCCGTTCGATAGCAGATCCGTAAAAAGAAGCTCGAGATCCGTCCCCGCCCGCGGCGGCTTAAGCGCTGTGGCGCTGTTCGTCGAGGGCTTTGAGCAGCGAGTTGGCTTCGTCGATTAATTCCTGAATGCGCCGGCTGGTCGGATCGTCGCCGCCATTGTCGGCGGTAAGACGAACGACGGCGTAGACCGCCATCGCCGTGACGGCGGCGACGCCCGCGCCGATCCCAATCCACAGCAGCGTGCGTGACTGCATGCCGATCTATTCGCGAGGCGACGAAGCGCGGCCTGTAAGCACGACGCGACGGACAAACTGCTCCGTCGTCGCGTTCTCGTAGCCATCGCCGTGAACGCCGAAGTAGAGCCAATACGTATTGCCCGCGTACGCGCCGAGATTCCAAGTGCCGCGCGCCCAGCGCGGTACGTTGTTCACCGTTTTGTACAGGTTGACGACGACGTTGCCGCGCCGGTCCAGCAAATCCGCCTCTTGGTAGGCAAAGCGCGTGTCGCGCTCGTTCGAAAGCTCGTAGAGGTCCGCTTGAAGCAGGCCGTCGCGCGGAACGCGAATCGCTTGACAAACGCCCGAGTCACCCTCCGGTTCGCCTCGACCACCGCGCATTCCGGAATATTGCGCGAACGCCCCGGGACGCGCCGGCGCCACCGAAACGGATGCCGGCGCCGTGCCGCAGTCGATCCAACCGCCGTCGATCTTGCGGCTCGCGAAGTCTCCGTTGCGCACGGTAGGCCTCGCCGCGGCGTCGAGCGTCGCGGGCAGACGAAACTGCTGCGCGACTGCGTGCCGCTGGAGCGGCACTTCAGCGAGCAATACCAGCGCCAGCGACGCTATCACGCCACGGTCAACCATCTGGCGGAGAGAAAGTGCGAGCTGGCGGAGAGGGAGGGATTCGAACCCTCGAGAGCATTCCCACGCGGCATACGCCGCGCGGGGCCCGAGGCGTTGAAAAACCGTTTCGCTCGCTGCGCGAGCTCCACTGACGAGCCTCTCGAGGGTTCGAGAGAACGATGCGAGCTGGCGGAGAGGGAGGGATTCGAACCCTCGAGAGGCTCATCACCTCTGCTCGCTTTCCAAGCGAGTGCATTCGGCCGCTCTGCCACCTCTCCGGAATCGCCGATCCGCGGGCGACGCGCTAGGCACCGCTCACGTGCTCGAGATGCGCCAACCAAAAATCGAAGCTCGCACGCGCCTGCGCGGCCAGCATCGCGTCGCCCGCGACGACTTCTCGACGGAGCGTTCGCCCCAGCGTCGCGCGAGGCCCATAGTTGGCGTCGATCACGAGGTCGGCCCGCTGCAACTGCCGGATCAGCGCTCCCGGAAGGCGCACGTCGGGCGGCAGCGTGCTGATCGCGATCTCGGGCGCACTTTCCGCCGGCCAGGGGGACGCTTCGAAAGATTGGCAGGCGCGCCGAACGCGTTGCGCATCGCGTCCCCATACGAACGTATATGCGTCGTTATCGTGGAGCTCGGCGAGAATGGCCCGTGCCGTGCCGCCGTAGCCGAGCACCCCGATTCGCTTCAGAGCAA
>JAFAQW010000079.1 GCA_019245995.1 Vulcanimicrobiota bacterium
CAGCGCGGCGCCCGTGCTCTTCAAGGGTTCGGGCTTCTACGTAACGGACTCGCGGCGCACCGCGAAGGCCGCGAGCGACACGCCGAAGACCGACGGGACGGCCAAAGCCTCGGAAAAGAAAGCCGAAGATGCGCCGAAGAGCTCCGAGACCACCACGAGCGAGACGGCCGCCAAACCGTCGGAGTCGGCCGCCTAGACGGCGCGCAGCGCCCTCCACAACGCCAGAAAGCCAGGGAAGCTAACGTCGATGGACGCGGTGCTGTCGACGGTCAGCGGCCCTGCCGCCGCCGCGAGCGCCGCCGCGGCCATAGCGATGCGATGGTCGCCCCCGGTATCGATCGTGCCGCCGGCGGCACGCGGCGCGCTCCCCACGATCGTGAGCCTCGAACCCTCGACGGTTGGCTCCACGCCGACGCTCCGCAGCAGGCGGCGGATGGAGGCCAGCCGGTCCGACTCCTTGGTGCGCAGATCGGCGATGCCGTCGATCGTGGTGGTACCGTCCGCGAAGGCGGCCGCCAGCGCCAGCAGTGGGATTTCATCGATCGCACGCATCGCCATGTCCGCCGGAACGCGCGTGCCCCGGAGCGGATGGTACTCGGTCGCAATGTCGGCGACTGGCTCGCCGGCGAGGGCGCCGGCGGGCCGGACCTGAATCGCCCCTCCCATCGAGCGGAGTGCGTCAATGAGGCCGGTTCGCGTCGGGTTGATGCCGATGCCACGCGTGAGGATCGAGCTGCCGGGCGCGAGCGCGGCGGCCGTGATCAAAAACGACGCGGCCGAAAAGTCACCCGGAATCTGGAGCGTTCCGCCCTTTACGGGGCCGGCGAAGAAGCGAACCGAGGAGCCGTCCCAGTCGATGTCGGCGCCCAGGTGACGCAGTAGCCGCTCGGTGTGGTCGCGCGAGCCGCGATCGCCGTCGATCTGAATCTCCACCCGTGCGAAGAGCGCCGCGAAAAGTAGCGCTGACTTGACCTGCGCGGAGGGCTGTAACAGGATAAAGTGCCGCGTTTGGATCTCGGGCGTGCCCCTAATTTCAAGGGGTAACCGGCCTTCCGTCGTGGCGATCTTCGCCCCGAACGCGCGGAGCTGCGCCGCGACGGGCTCCATCGGCCGGCGGCGCAGCGAGTCGTCGCCGTCGAAGCGCACTGCAAGCCCCGCGCCGGCACAGGCCCCGAGCAGCATCCGCGCCGTCGAGCCCGAGTTCATGCAGTTCACCACCGTTCCGGGCGCACGCAACGGGTGCGCTTCCACGGTGACCGTACCGTCGTCAGCGCTGATCGAGGTCCCCATTGCAGCCAGTGCCTCGCGCGTTGCGCGAACGTCCCGACCCGCATTGAGGCCCACGATCCTCAACGGCGCGGAGGCGGCGGCCCCGACAATCAACGCCCGGTGCGAGATCGACTTGTCGCCCGGCACGGAGACTGTTCCGCGTACGGGACCGGAATCAAATGTGAAGCGATCGCCGTCCATAGGTTTCCAAAACGTTTGGTGACAAGGAGTCTTTCATCATCTCGTAGCAAGCTGCGCGAGGCGATTTGGTACGATCGGAGACCTGCTTTTCAAACGAAAGGAACGGATGAATAAGCTAGATTTAGTTCGCTCGGCGGTCGAGCGCCTGGAGCTCTCGCGCAGAGATGCCGTCGCCGCGATCGACGGTGTGTTCGACGACATTACTGCCGCCGTGGTTGCCGGGGAGCCCGTAAAGATTCCTGGCTTCGGTCAATTCAAGGTACGCGATCGGGCCGCGCGCATGGCGCGCAATCCCGCGACCGGCGAACAGGTCAAGGTTCCCGCGAAACGAGTTTTCAAATTCTTACCGGCCAAGGCGCTCAAGGAAGCGGTGATGTCCAAGCGCGGTGCACGCGGCGGCGCTGCACGAAAGAAGTCGACGTCGAAAGGGGCGAGCCGCAAGAACGCGACGGCCGCCCGCAAAAACGGCAGCCGCAAGAAGCGTTAACGCCGCACTACGATTTTTTAGCGACGAGGAGCTCCCCATGCGACATTTGCGCGCTATTCTAGCGCTCTCAATTTCTGCGACGTTTGCCGCCGGCTGCAGCGCCAACAACGGCTCGGCGATTGCCAACGCGCCCGAAGGTTCTTCGGTGCCGTCGGTCGGGTCGAACGCCGGTATGGCGAAGGCGGCGCGGCTCTTCCACTTCCGGCACACGCCGGCGTATCCACCGAAGCCGCGCCACCGCATTACGAGTGCGGATCGGGCGCGCGCCTTGGCGGCCGGATGGACGCCGGTCAGCTCGAAGGCCGCGTGGACGAACGGTGCTGGGACCGAGATCCTCATGACGGATGGAACGGTGTTAGTCCAGGATTACTGCACGCCGAACTGGTTCAGTTTGACGCCGGATAAGACCGGAAGCTACGTCAACGGCAAGTGGACGAAGGTCGCGCCGATGTCGTCGAGCTACGGTCCCCTCTACTTTGCGTCGGCGGTCCTCCCCGACGGCAAGTTGATTGTGAACGGGGGCGAGTACAACTTTTGCAATCAGGATGAGACCAACCTCGGCGCCATCTACGATCCCGTCGCGAACACCTGGACGCCGGTGACCGGACCGAGCGGCTGGAGCGAGATCGGTGACGCGTCGAGCGTCGTGCTTCCCGACGGCACGTACATGCTGGGCAACTGCTGTATGTCCGACCAGGCGCTGCTGGACGAGTCGAACATGACCTGGACGCAGGTCGGCAACGGCAAGCACGACACCAATAGCGAAGAGGGCTGGACTCTGCTCCGCGACGGCAACGTGCTGACGGCCGACGTGTTCGGGGAACCCAATTCGGAAATCTACAATCGGCACACGCAGACGTGGTCGAGCGCCGGCAATCTTCCCAACAACCTAACGCAAGGGTTCGAAATTGGACCGCAGACGATGATGCCGAACAACAAGGTGTGGGTCGCCGGCGCCAATCAATACACCGCGGTATTCGATGCGAACACGAAGACGTGGTACTCTGGGCCGAACTTCCCCATCATCAACGGCCAGCAAGAAGACGCGGCCGACGCGCCCTCGACGCTGCTCACCAACGGCAGGGTGATGCTTGCGGTGAGCCCGGGACTCTACAGCCCGCCCGCGGCGATCGTGCTGTACAACGGAACGACCATCAAGCAGATCCCAGCGTTTCCCAACGCGCCGAACGACTCGAGCTACAACGTCCGATTGCTCATGCTGCCGACGGGAGAGGTGCTCGAGGCGGACGGCTCGTCCGACGTGGAAGTCTACACGCGCGGGCACCACGTGAAGGGGATCATTCCTCCGCAGATCGCCTCGGTCCCGACGACGATCACGCACGGAAACACGTACAAGATATCGGGCCGCTACTTCAGCGGTTTCTCGCAGACGAACTTCTACGGCGATGACGTGCAGCAGGCTACGAACTTTCCTCTCGTGCAAATCACCAACAACGGTACGGGCCACGTGTTTTACGCGCGCACGCACAACCATAGTTTCATGGGCATCGCTTCGCACCGTAGGGTTTCGACGATGTTCGACGTGCCGTCCGGGATCGAGACGGGCGCAAGCACGCTGCGAGTGATCGCCAACGGCGTTCCGTCTGCCGGGGTCAGCGTAACGATCAATTAGACGAACCGATGGCATCAACGACGCGGGCTCGGCGCATGGCGCCGGGCCCGCATTATCATAGCGCGACGCTGGTTCGGTGGCGGCCTTGCTGAAAGCATCGGCAGCCGTCGCCATTCTGCTCGTGTCCGTTACGCTGAAGGCGTGGTCAACATTTGCCCTCTGGGACAGATACCAACCGAGTGAGTATTGGACCAACGGAACGGCTCGGCGTCTGTTCCTGCTGGGCAAGGTCACGCCGTTGGTCGCCTGCGGATCGATCATTGCACTAGCGTACGCGATTGGCATATGGTGGG
>JAFAQW010000197.1 GCA_019245995.1 Vulcanimicrobiota bacterium
CGCGCTTTTCTTGGTCGCCAGGGTCCTCTGGCGGACCGAGCCCTTCGACGGCGCACCGGGCAGGCGCGGGCGCGAGGCGTAAGGCGTGGTCGAGCAGCAGGCGTTCTTAGAGGATGCGATCGAGCGCTACGGCAAGGCCGCCTACAACTTCGCCTATCGCTTGACGCAGAACGATGCCGATGCGAGCGACCTCACACAAGAAGCGTTCGTGCGCGCCTATCGCGCGTGGCGGAGCTTTCGGCCAGGGACGTCCTTCCGGTCGTGGATCTATCGCATCCTCACGAATTTGCACCGCGACGAACTTCGGCGCCGAAAAGGACGTTATCCGGAAGAACTACCCGGCGACGACGAGCCCGCGCTACGCAACGGGCGGCCGCTCGCCGTGGAACCAATTGAAGAATATGTCGATGGCTATCTCAGCGAACCGCTTTCTCGAGCGCTCACCGCATTGCCGGCCGAACAGCGCCGGATTTTGCTCTTGGCCGAC
Organism: Vulcanimicrobiota bacterium; assembly: GCA_019245995.1. Classification (GTDB taxonomy): domain Bacteria; phylum Vulcanimicrobiota; class Vulcanimicrobiia; order Vulcanimicrobiales; family Vulcanimicrobiaceae; genus Cybelea. The sequence continues at coordinate 488 of JAFAQW010000197.1, forward strand.
ATCGAAGATCTCAGCTACCAGGAGATCGCGCAGATCGTCGGATGCTCGGTCGGGACGATTCGGTCGCGGCTTCACCGCGCAAGAGGGCAGCTGCGAACGCTCGTGACGCGCTATTCGGAGAAGAAACAATGAACCACCAGCACGCCACTGCCGATCAACTCGTGGATTATATTCACGGGGAACTTCCCCCGGGGGAGGACGCGTGGGTGCACGCGCATCTGCGCGAATGCGCTTCGTGCGAGCGGGCCTACGACGCGGAGGCGTCGCTCACGGCGCAGCTGCGCGAGCTCGCCGCAACGCAAGAGCGGGAACTGCCCGACGACTATGCCCGCCGCGTTTTGCGCGCGGCGCAGCGGCCGGAGCGTTGGGGTGGATGGGCGGCGCTGTCGGCGTTCGCGCGTCCGCTGATCGCGGTGCCGGCGGCGGCGTGTGTCGCCGCGCTGCTGTACTTCGGCGTTGCGGATCGGTGGGGCGCCGGGAAGCTGCACGCCGTCAACGCGCTGTCGTACGTTCACCATCACACCGCCGTGACCGCGGCGGGCCCGTTCTCCGACGATACGCCGGTGCCCGCGGTGCTCACCGCGGAAGCGACCGCCAAAGACAGCGCGGATGCTTCGCCGTAGCTTGCTCTTTGCGCTGGCGCTACCGCTGTTCGGTGGCGCGGCCGCCGCGGCGGGAAGCGATTCGCCCGCGGCGCTGATCGCGCAGGTAATTGCCGCGCCGTCCAGCGTCTCGTATACCGGCACCGTTACGGCGGTGCGGATCGGCAACCAGCGCTCCGAAGCGTCGGTCTATCGCATCGAGCACCGCGCGCCCGATTTGACGCGGCGCAGCTACACGGCGCCGGCGGAGCTGATGGGCGACTCGATGATCTCGCGGGGCGAGGTGGTCTACGCAGTCGATCCGCGGCGACATCGCGTCGTGCAGACGCACAACGGCGCGCTCGACGATCGGGTGGCTTACGATAATTCCTACGCGCTATTGTTGCAAAACTACCGCCTCATCGCCAAGCCGGACGAAACGTACGACGGGCGTCCGGTCGCGGAGATTCTGCTGGTCAATAAGTATACGGCGCGCACAACGATGCTGTTGCGCATCGACCGGCAGACGAAGATCGTGCTCGACAAGCAGCAGTTCGCGACGGACGGCTCGTTCGTGAGCGAGATGCGCTTCGAGCAGGTTCAGTACGCCACGCCGCCCGACGGCGATTTCGCGCTGCCTAAGGGATACGACGTGGTACCGGGCCCGACGTACGCTGCGCGCACCACGGACCCGCAGGCGCCGGCGCGCAGCGCCGGTTTTCCCGCGGTCGAACCCAAGGCTCTGGCCGACGGCTTCGCGCCGGTCGAAGCGAGCATCGTGGACATGCGGGGCGTGCGGACGCTGCACGTTTTGTACTGCGACGGCATTCGCACCGTGTCGCTGTTCGAAAACGCCAGCTCGACCACGCTCGATACCGCGGGCCTCGCCTCCCAATCCACGACCGTCGGCAACCGCAGCGCACAGTACGCAGAAGACGGCGCTACGGCGCTGCTGGCGTGGAGCGATGCAACGCTGCACTATGCGCTCGTCGGCGAGCTGACGCAGAGCGAACTGCGGCGGATCGCGGCTTCTATTTCCCGTTGACTCGGGATATTGTTTCCCGTTGACTCGGGGTATGCCGGCGTGGGTGGTGATGTCATCCTTCGACAGGCTCAGGATGACAAGAACAGGCTCAGGATGACAAGAACAGGCTCAGGATGACAAAAAGAGAGGCCTCCGGCAGATGTCGGAGGCCTCTTGCGATTGCCCTGTTGTGTCTAGAGTTTGATGTTCGCCATGAAGTAGGCTTGGAACGGCTGCTTGATCGAGTTGTTCA
>JAFAQW010000219.1 GCA_019245995.1 Vulcanimicrobiota bacterium
CTGCGTCATGCGAGAGCGTTCGAGTCCCAGCGAGCGAGGGCCCTGTGCGTGGTAGAATGTGCAGCATGACGACAACAGCGACATCACCGCCTGAAACGATCGGCCCATTTACGAACGAGACCGTTAAGGATTTTTCCGACCCGCGCGACGCCGCGGCGATGAAGGCGGCGCTCCACGGTGTCCGGCGCCGTTTCGGCGAGTCGTATCCACTGGTGATCGGCGGCCGCCGCATCGAAACGGAGAAGAAGATCGCATCGCGCAATCCCGCCAATCCGCAGGAAATCGTCGGCGTCGTAAGCTCGGCCTCGGCACGCGATGCCGGTGACGCGATCGAAGCTGCAGGCAACGCGTTCGAGGAGTGGAAGCGCCGCAGCGCCGCGCAGAGGGCCGACTCGCTCTTCAAAGCCGCGGCGCTGTTGCGGGAGCGCCGTTTCGACTACGATGCGTTGCTCGTGTACGAGGTCGGCAAAAGCTGGCCCGAGGCCGACGGCGATATTTGCGAAGCGATCGACTTTCTGGAGTTTTACGCGCGCGAAGCGCTGCGCTACGCGCAGCCCCAGCCCGTCGTTCCGCTTCAAGGTGAACGCAACGAGCTGGTCTACGTTCCGCTCGGCGTGGGCGTGGTGATTCCGCCGTGGAATTTTGCGGGCGCCATCATGGCGGGGATGACCGCTGCAGCGATCGTGTGCGGCAATACGGTCGTGCTGAAGCCCTCGAGCGATTCGCCGGTAATCGCCGCGTGGTTCGTCGATCTCCTGAGCGAGGCGGGCGTGCCCGACGGTGTCGTCAACTTCGTGCCGGGGTCGGGGGGCGAGATCGGCGATCTGATCGTGACCGATCCGCGCGTAAGGTTCGTTTCCTTTACCGGTTCGAAAGAGGTGGGGTTGCGCATCAACGAGCTTGCGGCCAAGACGCAGCCGGGACAGAAGTGGATCAAGCGCGTGGTGGCGGAGATGGGCGGCAAGGACTCGATCGTCGTCGCCGCCGACGCCGACGTGGACGCGGCGGTCGAAGGCGTTGCGGTCTCCGCGTTTGGATTCCAGGGTCAGAAATGCTCCGCATGTTCGCGTGCAATCGTCGACGAGAAGATCTACGATGACTTCCTCGATAAGCTCCGGCGCCGCGTCACGCGCATCAGCGTCGGCGATCCGAGCGATCCGAAGACGTTCATGGGGCCGGTCGTCAACGAAGGTGCGCTCCGGTCCATCCAGCGCTACATTGAAAAAGGAAAGGCCGAGGGCCGGCTGATCGCCGGCGGCGGGCGCGCCGGCGACGGCGGGTACTTCATCGAGCCGACCGTGATCGCCGACGTCGCGCCGGATGCGACGATCGCTCAGGAAGAGATCTTCGGGCCGGTGCTGGCGGTGATCAAGGCCAAAGACTTCGACGACGCAATGGCGATCGCGAACAACACGGAGTTCGGCCTGACCGGCTCGCTGTATACGACGGACGAGCACAAGATCGAACGGGCCCGCGACGACTTCTTCGTGGGGAACCTCTACTTCAATCGAAAGAGCACCGGAGCGATGGTCGGCGCCCATCCCTTCGGCGGGTTCAACATGTCGGGCACGGACAGCAAGGCGGGTGGCCGGGATTACCTGCTGCTCTTCATGCAAGCGAAGACAATTTCGCGAAAGGTCGATTCTCCAGACTCAAGCGACCTCGCAGAGGGCTTCTAGACCTTCAGGCGGGGGCTTCCCGGAAGCAGATCTCCAGCTTGTTGCCGTCGGCGTCTTCGAAGAACGTCGCATAGTAGCGCGGCGTGTACTCGACGCACAGGTGCGCCGGCTCGAACGCCGTCGCCCCGGCGTCCTGGGCGATACGTGCGAGGCGGTCGACCTCTTCCCGGCTCGCCGCGCGGAGGGCGATCCTCGATCCGTTCGGCCGATGGTGTCCGTCGACGGCGATGCCGAAAAACGGTTTGGACCGGTCGTTGTCGGGCGTATAGTAGCAGATGGTCTCCGCGTCCTCGTCAACGCGGGAATATCCCATCGCCGGCAGCAGCGAGTCGTAGAGCGGGCGGACCGTGGACAGGTCGCTGACGCGAAGGTCGACGTGGTCGAATAGCATGGCGCGGCGCTTTCTCGCGGAGAGCGGGCCTACCTCGCGCCCGAGCGCCCGATTGCGCGGATCCGCCGAGCCCCGCGCGCGAAACCAATCGGGCAGGGCCGAGGTCTGAGCTCTTGGAGCGCGCGTTCGCAGGCTCTCGGGCCTCGCGGGCGTTCCTTGACACGCTTGGAGCGCGGCGATATGATAGCCGTCGTGCCTCGAATCGGCGACCGCCGATCGGGCCGTTTTGGGTCGCTCTTTGAAAACTGAACAGTGCAGCAAGCGCATTAAGTCTGTGGGTCTCCGGTATTCATAAGTACCGTTTCCGCGGTGCTTGGAATGGCCGAGAGAATACGTACAAACGAAAAGATTGAGAGCCGTTTCAGAGGCTCCATAATTTTATTATGGAGAGTTTGATCCTGGCTCAGGACTAACGCTGGCGGCGTGCCTAACACATGCAAGTCGAACGGGGTAGCAATACCCAGTGGCAGACGGGTGAGTAACACGTGGTCAA
>JAFAQW010000280.1 GCA_019245995.1 Vulcanimicrobiota bacterium
AGCGCATAGAGCGACTTCCCGCTCGCGAGCGGTGCGACGGCCGCGGCCGTTGCGGCCAAGTTGGAGATGCCGGGGGTCGCGTCGTCGTAGCCGGCGCCCGGTGCCCGGAACCACAGCGCGATCGCCGCGGAGCCCACCGTCGGGTCCGCATCGAGCACGTACGTGCCGCCGCGCGGCAAGGAGCCCGTCTGATGCGCCATCGCGGCGCTCGAAGGTGCAGCGAGAAACAGCGACGCGGCGGCGAGCATCGCGGCGCCGGCGCTGCGAATCGTCATGCCGGTTCCGGCGAGATCTTCGGCGGGAGGCGCGATGGCTTCTCCGCTCGCGCCGGCGCGTCCGCGACGGGACGATCCGCGGGGGCGTCCGGCGCGGGCGTCACTTCGACGCCCTTCGTGCGATCGTACGGCCGTCCGTCGAGAATCGCCCTGACCTCCTCCGCTTCGACCGTCTCGTATTCAAGCAGCGATGCAACCATGCGTTCCACTTTATCCCAGTTGTCGTTGAGGATCCGCTTGCCGTCCAAATAGCACGTCTCGATAATCTTGCGGACCTCGCCGTCGATCTTGCTCGCGACCTCTTCGGAGTAGTTTCGCTCTTCGCTGATGTCGCGTCCCAAGAACACCTGATGCGCGCCGCGCCCGAATTGAATCGGCCCGAGATCGCTCATTCCGTACTGCGTCACCATCCGTCGCGCGAGCTCCGTCGCTTGTTCGAAGTCGTTGCTCGCGCCGGTGGTGACGTCGCCGTACTTGATCTCCTCTGCCAGCCGTCCGCCCATCGCACGCGTGATCATGGCCAGTAGTTCGTCCTTGCTGCGATTGTGGCGATCGTCTTCGGGCAACGACCACGTGATGCCCAGCGCCATGCCTCGAGGAATGATTGTCACCTTGTGGACCGGATCGGACTTCTCGACCAGGCCCCCGATGACCGCATGGCCCGACTCGTGATAGGCCGTCGTTTCCTTCTCTTTTTGCGACATAACGACCGACTTGCGCTCGGGGCCGACCATGACGCGGTCGATCGCCTCGTCGCAATCGGTCATTTCGATGAGGCTCTTGTTGCGCCGCGCCGCGAGCAAGGCCGCTTCGTTCAGAAGGTTCTCCAGATCTGCGCCCGAGAATCCGGGCGTGCGCTTTGCTAGGGTTTCGAGCGACACTTCTTTGCCAAGCGGTTTGTTGCGCGCGTGAACCTCGAGGATCTTCTCCCGTCCCTTATAGTCGGCGCGCGCCACGACGATCTGGCGATCGAAGCGTCCCGGGCGGAGCAGGGCCGGATCCAGCACATCGGCGCGGTTCGTGGCGGCGATGAGAATCACGCCGGTATTCTGATCGAAACCGTCCATTTCGACCAGTAACTGATTGAGGGTCTGCTCGCGTTCGTCGTGGCCTCCGCCCAGGCCGGCGCCACGCTGCCTGCCGACGGCATCGATCTCGTCAATGAAGACAATGCAGGGTGCCGACTTCTTCGCCTGATCGAAGAGGTCGCGCACCCGCGACGCACCCACGCCCACGAACATTTCCACGAAGTCGGAACCGGAAATGGAAAGAAACGGCACACCCGCCTCTCCCGCGATAGCCCGCGCCAGCAGCGTCTTGCCGGTGCCCGGCGGCCCTAAGAGTAGCACCCCTTTAGGGATGCGCGCCCCGAGCGACTGGTATTTCTTTGGATACTTGAGAAAGTCGACGATCTCGGCCAGCTCTTCCTTCGCCTCGTCCACCCCTGCGACGTCCGCGAACGTTACCTTGGGACGATTCTCCGACAGCATCTTGGCACGAGAGCGTCCGAACGAAAGCGCTTGGCTCCCTCCGCTCTGCGCTTGCCGCAGGATAAAAAAGAATAGCAAGATCGTCAGCCCCAGAGGCACCAACGTCACGAGGCTGGAGAGCAAGCTGGTATTCGCCTGCTGTTCGAAGCTAATGGCGCCGCTGTGGACTCGCCGGTAGACTTCGTTCACGAAGCTTTGGTCCACATTTGGAACGGCGACGCTGTATTTCGTTCCGTTCGTCAGGTCGCCGACGGCGTTGAGTCCGGTCGCGTGAAAAGACTGAACCTGACCCGCTTCGAGTTTTTGATAGAAGGCGCCATAGTCGAGCCGGGTCTCTCCTTCGGTCGGCTGCACGAATCGTTCGACGATGAAGAACGCCGCGACGACGATGCCGATAATCAGGATGATCGAGCGAAGATGTTTGTTCACGTTGGCGTTAGACCGTCTGTTCCTCTCGAAGCTCAGCGAGATAGGGCAGGTTACGATACCATTCCTTATAGTCCAAACCGTAACCTATAACGAAGGCGTCCGGCGCCTGCAACCCACAGTAATCTGGTACGATTGCAGCCGTTCGACGCGCGGGCTTGTCGACCAGCACGCAGGTGCGTAGCGTGGCGGGCCGCCGCGCTTTGAATAACGCTTGGAGCGCCGCCAGCGTGAGCCCGCGATCCACGATCGCGTCCGCGAGCACGACGTTCGCCCCTTCGAGCGACCGGCCGCTATCGGCGATAATTTCGACCGGAGCGTCCGACGCTGTGGAGCCCCGGTACCGGCTGACGACGATGTGCTGCACCATGATCGCGCTGGGCCCGCCCGGCACCGCCGACAACGCTCGCGCGAGGTCGGAGATCAGGCACGCCCCTCCCTTCAACACACCGACGAGGACGAGAAGTTGCCCGCGATGCGTGGCGGCGATAGCCGACGCGAGCCGCTGCACCGCCTCGGCGATCTGCGCTTGCGTAAAAATGACGCGTCCCACCGCGGGCGCCACGCCCGCGCCCGTCACACTCGTTTGATGCCGCAAATAGCGCCTCGCTTGATGCGCAGGGCGACCCCAGGCTTCATGTGAAACGTTCCCGTCCGTCCCTCTTCGAGCGCGCGCACCGCCGCCTCGATATGAGTGAAGTCGATGTCGCGCAAGTTTTCGTCCGCCGCAAGTTGTTCGCGCACGGTGCGCCGCAACTCCGAGCGTTTTGTCGCATCGCGTTCCGCTGCCAGCAGCTCCGCGGCGCGCGCCACGGCGCGATCCAGTCCCGGAAAAATGGGCCGCAGCTGCGCGAGCGCGGCCCGCACGGCGTTGCGCCGTAGGCCCAGGTCGGCGTTCGTGGGGTCGACGGCATAGGGCAATGCGCGCGCGTGGCAATACTCGCGTAGGCGTTCTGACGCAATTCCGATGAAGGGACGCGCGAGCGACGGGCCGCTTCCGAGCGGGCGACGGCCACGCATCCCGGCCATTCCGGTTGGCCCGCTGCCGCGTAACAGCGCGAGGA
>JAFAQW010000294.1 GCA_019245995.1 Vulcanimicrobiota bacterium
GGCCCGGATACGATCAACACGATGCCGAGCTCGACGCTCGAGGGGCTGCTCGATCACGGCAAGGTCGTTGCGGACACGGTGGAGGCAGACTTGAGCGAAGCGCGCGACGTGATGCGGGCGCTGCAGGACGCGAAGATCTCGCTCTTCGACGTGACGCAGCAGTTGCAAACCGAAGGCGTCGACCTCTTTTCCGACTCGTTTGCGGCGTTGCTGGGGGCGATCGTCTACAAACAGAAGCAGCTGCAGTCCGGAGGTGCGGAACGGATACGGCTCGCGCTCGGGGGGTCGCAAGGGGCCTACGACGGCGCGCTGGACGAGCTGGCCAAGGCGGATTTCCTCAAGCGCATCTGGTCGCACGACGCGACCCTCTGGTCGAAGAACGACGACGCGATCGGCATCATCAAGAAGTCGTTGGGCTGGCTCGACATCCCACAGCATATGCTGGAGGAAGCGGCGAAGCTGCGGGCCTGTTCGCAGGACTTCAAGACGAGGTTCGGCTTCGCGGTGGTCTGCGGCATGGGCGGCAGCTCGCTGGCGCCCGACATCCTGGCCGACACGTTCGGAACCTACGACGGATATCCGAAGCTGCTGGTGCTGGATTCCACGTGTCCGCAGCAGATCGAAGAACTCGAGGCGCGGATCGATCTCGGTCAGACGCTCTTCATCATCTCCAGCAAGAGCGGGACGACGACCGAGCCCAACGCCTTCTACGCGTATTTTTACGACAAGGTGAGCAAACTGGTCGGCGCGTCGGCGGCGGGGCGCAACTTCGCCGCGATAACGGACCCCGGCACGACGCTCGACAAGGAGGCCCAAGAGAATAACTTTCGGGTGGACTGGAAGAACGACCCGAACATCGGGGGCCGATATTCGGCGCTGTCGTTCGTCGGCATCGCGCCGTCCGCGGTTGCCGGATACGACATCAACCTGTTGCTCGACCGCGCGCTGGGCGCCATGCACGCCAACGACCGGTCGGTCGACATACGCACGGCGCCGGGCGTTCGTTTCGGCGCGACGATCGGCGGCTTAGCGCGTGCGGGTCGCGACAAGCTGACGATCGTCACGCATCCGGACGTCAAGGCGTTCGGCGCGTGGGCGGAACAGCTGATCGCCGAATCCACCGGTAAGGAAGGAAAGGGCATCGTTCCGATCGAGGGCGAGCCGCTCGGCACGCCCGAGGAATACTCGGACGATCGCACTTTCGTCTACGTCGGCGCGACGCTGCCGCAGCACGACGGGGGCGTCGAAGAAAAGTTGCGCGCGCTGGAGTCTGCCGGACACCCCGTGATTCGTCTCGCGATGAACGACCGCTACGACGTCGGCGAACAGTTCTACCTCTGGGAGATCGCCGTTGCGGCTGCGGGCATGATCCTCCGGATCAACGCGTTCGATCAACCCAACGTGCAAGAGTCCAAAGACAACACCGTGGCGCTGCTCAAGCAATACGCGCAGCGCGGCAGCTTCGACGAACCGAACGCCGACGTGGACGGTCCCGATTTCAGCCTCACGTATCTGTCGGGCAGCCGCACACTTCGAGAGCGTGTCCTTCGACAGGCTCAGGATGACAACGAGCGGTCGAGTCCGGCCGGCGCGCTCGCCGGCATGTTCGCCCAGCTACGGGCGCACGATTACCAGGCGATCACGGCCTATATCGCGCGTAACCCCGAGCACGAGGATCTCTTACGCGATCTGCGTCTGAAGATTCGCGACGCGCATCGCGTCGCCACGACCGTCGGTTTCGGCCCGCGCTTCCTGCATTCGACCGGACAACTGCACAAGGGCGGCCCGGATACGTGCGTCGTGTTGCAGATCGTCGCGGACGATCCGGACGATCCGATGATTCCCGGAATGAACGTCGGATTCCGCACGCTGCTCGCCGCGCAGGCGCTCGGCGACTGGATGTCGCTCGACAAGCGCGGCCGGCGCGGGCTGCGCGTTCACCTCAAAGGCGACGTCGCTGCGGCGTTGCGCGCGCTGATCGCGGCCGTCGACGAAGCGCTGACCGTTCGCGCGTAGTCGCTGAAAGGATAACGCATGCAGCTTGGCATGGTCGGCCTTGGCAAGATGGGCAACTACATGACGCAACGGTTGATCGGCGGCGGCCACGCGGTGGTGGCCTACGATCGCAACTCGGCCGCCGTAAAAAGCGCGACCGACGCGGGCGCGAGCGGCGCGACCAGCCTCGAGGATCTGGTCCGCAAGCTGCGCGAGAAGCCGGCGATCGTGTGGGTGATGGTGCCGGCGGGCGCGCCGACCGACGAAACGATCTCGCAACTCGCCGGCCTGCTCGGAAACGGCGGCATCATCATCGACGGCGGCAACACGAACTACAAGGACGGCCTGCGGCTCTACGACGCATGTAAGGAAAAGGGCGTGTCGCTGATCGACGCGGGCACGAGCGGCGGCGTGTGGGGGCTGAAGGAAGGCTACTGCCTCATGGTCGGCGGCGACAGCGAACAGGTCGCGCACTGCGAGCCGATCTTTCTGACGCTCGCGCCGCCGAAGGGCTACGCGCACGTCGGTCCCGCCGGTGCGGGCCACTTCTCGAAAATGGTGCACAACGGCATCGAATACGGCCTGTTGCAGGCCTACGGCGAGGGCTTTGAGGTGCTCAAAGCGTCGCAGTATTCCTACGACTTGGGACAGTTGGCCGAGCTGTGGTGCCACGGCAGCGTGGTTCGTTCGTGGCTGCTCGAGCTGCTCGTTCTCGCGTTTCGCCAGGATCCGGGACTCAAGCAAATTCGCGGCTACGTGGACGACACCGGCGAGGGGCGCTGGACGGTCCAGAGCGCGATCGACGAAAACGTTCCGGCGCCCGTCATCACGCTCTCGCTGCTC
>JAFAQW010000297.1 GCA_019245995.1 Vulcanimicrobiota bacterium
GGCGTGCACACCGGCGATTCGATCGTGATCGCGCCATCGCAGACGCTCTCGGACGTCGAATATCAGTTGTTACGGAGCGCGAGCATCAACGTCATCCGCTCGCTAAACGTCCAGGGTGGTTGCAACATTCAGTTCGCGCTTCACCCCGAGCGTTGCGAGTATGCCATCATCGAAGTCAATCCGCGCGTCTCGCGTAGTTCGGCGCTGGCTTCGAAAGCGACGGGATATCCCATTGCGAAGATCGCTACGCGAATCGCCCTGGGCCAACGCCTTCACGAGATTCCAAACCCCGTCACCGGAGTTACCAAGGCCGCCTACGAGCCAACCCTCGACTACGTTGTGGTGAAGATACCACGCTGGCCCTTCGACAAGTTTCCTTTTGCCGACACGTCGCTCGGAACGCAGATGAAGTCAACCGGCGAGGCGATGGGAATCGGTCGTACTTTCCGCGCCGCACTGCTGAAAGCGGTTCGCGGCTTGGATCTGCGGCGAGCGCAGCTGACCGGACAACTCACGGAATGGAGCGCGGCCGAATTGGAGGCGGCGATCGTCACGCCGACCGACGAACGTCTCTTCGCGATCGCCGAGTCGCTGCGCCGCGGCTCGGCGGCGCGCCCAGACAGCGTCATCGACCGCGTTCACGGCCAATCCGGAATCGATCGCTTCTGGCTTTACGAGCTGGCGGAGCTGGTCGCGATGGAAGACCGCCTCGCGAGCGGCGCGGGACCGGATGACCGCGCCGACGCTCTGCAATGCGCCTATGCCACCGCGAGCCTCAACGGCGCCGCTCGTCCCGGCGCGTTGCCGGCATCGGCATTTCGAATGGTGGACACGGCCGCCGCCGAGTTTCCCGCCAAGTCACCCTACTACTATATCTCGCGCGGAGAGTCCGACGAGATGCGCGCCACGCCGTTGCCCGCTGTGGTTGTCGTGGGCAGCGGTCCGATACGGATCGGTCAGGGAATCGAGTTCGACTACAGTTGCGTCCACGCCGCCTGGGCGCTCCGCGCGGCGCAACACTCCCCGGTGCTGGTCAATAACAACCCGGAAACGGTTTCGACGGATTTCGATATCTCCGACGCACTGGTCTTCGAGCCGCCCGACGCCGACGAGGTGGAAGCGGCGTATCGCGCGACGCGCGCAACCGGCGTTCTGCTGGCGTTTGGCGGTCAGACCGCGATCAATCTTGCCGGCGAGCTCAGTCGTCGTGGGCTCCGTATTATCGGCAGCGATCAGCGCTCGGTCGACATGGCCGAAAATCGCGAACAGTTCGACGCGGCCTTAGCGCGGCTTGGCGCGGCGCGACCGGAGGGCCGCGCCGCGCGCAGCTTTCGCGAGGCGCGCGCCATTGCTCGGGAACTCGGCTTCCCCGTCCTCGTTCGGCCGTCGTTCGTGCTTGGCGGACGCGCCATGGAGATCGTCCACGACGAAGCGCAACTCGCCGCCTACGCGCAGTCGGCACCGCCGATCCATGCCGACGCACCGCTGCTGGTCGATAAGTATCTGCGCGGGCTGGAGTTGGAAGTGGACGCGGCGTTCGACGGCGACGATATCCTGATTCCCGGTATCTTCGAGCACGTCGAGCGCGCGGGCATACACTCTGGCGACTCCATCAGTGTCTATCCGGTGCAGACCATCGACGCGGCCATGGAGCGCCGGATCGCGGATGTGACGTCGGCGATCGCGCGCGAGTTGCGCATACGCGGGCTCATCAACATCCAGTTCGTGATGCAGGGCGAGCGGCTCTACATCATCGAGGCGAATCCACGTGCCAGCCGTACCGTACCCATCATCCAAAAGGCAACCGGCGTGAATCTGGTGGCCGCGGCGACCCGGATAGCGCTGGGCGAGAAGTTGCGTCACATGGAGTACGGAACGGGGCTGCGTCCTCACGTAGGGTACGTCGTCGTAAAAGTTCCGGTCTTTTCGTTTTCGAAGATGCGCGGCGTGGAGACGGTTCTGGGGCCGGAAATGAAGTCAACCGGCGAAGTACTCGGCATCGACGAGCACTTCGGGG
>JAFAQW010000070.1 GCA_019245995.1 Vulcanimicrobiota bacterium
TTCCAGCAGTGCGTTCGTGGCCTGCGTCGTCGAGTGAGCGATGAAGGAAACGGCATCCGCATCGATGCCCCGTTTCGTAAAGAGCGCTTCGATGCCGGCGACGATACCCGCGGCAACCCCTTCTCGCGCATCATGCGTCGTGGGAACCTTGACCATGGCGAGGAGCGCCCGCGTAGCGGCATCGATCGCAACGACGTCCGTAAACGTTCCTCCAACGTCGATCCCCACGCGTAACGCGCCGGCGCTCATCCGTTCACCAGTCGGCGACGAGCACGTGGGTCACCATCTTCAATTCGACCCGATCGTTTTTGCGGTAGCGATCAAACAGCGTCGTCACGTCGGCGCGCAGCGCGAGGCCGGCGGCGCCCTCGCGCGGCAGATATGACGCGGAATCCACTCGGCCCAGGAGCTCGTCGCAGCTCAGCGATTGCCGGGAGTAGGCCACTCGCTCGGTGAGCCGCGCGCCCGGAAAACTGCGAAACACGTCGAGCGCACGCCGGCGCATCAGCTCGGTGTCGTCGGTGGCATAGAGCCGGACGATCCTGCCGTAGGCTCGCGTAAACGGGTCCCGCTCGTATCGTTCGTATTGCAGCAGCGCCGCACGACGACGCGCGATGCGGCGAAACTCCGCCATCGCGCGCCGCGTGGCGAACCAATTGAAGGCCTGACACGCGACCGCGACGTCCACGCTCGCGTCGGGTAGACGGGTGTCCTCGGCCGTCCCGTCGCGCCAGGAGACGTTGGGATGCGAGACGGCTTCCGAACGCATGCGCGCGTTCGGCTCGATCGCTATGACCGTGGCGCCCCGGCCGGCAAAGAGCCGTGCGGAGATTCCGGTCCCCGCGCCGACGTCTGCAACGCACAGGTTGCGCGGATCGCCTAAATCTTGGATGACCGCGTCGATCGCCTCGGGCGGATAGGATGGACGAAAAGCGGCGTACGCACAGGCTCGCGACCCGAACCGCTCCACGGAGCTCACGCTCGATTCACAGCACGAATGGCGACCCTAGGCGCACTTCGCTCTCCCGGCCCGCGCGTTGGATTTCGAAAACGTGTGCGCGCCCGTCGTACGCCAGCTGCTGCGATTGATAGGTCCCCAAGCGCCACCACTCGACGCCGTCGATCGTTTCGATCACGTCGCCGGAGCGTAACCCCGCAGCATACGCGGGGCCGCCGGTGCGAACGTAGGCCCGCAGATTTCCGTCCGCCGTCTTGAAGAACGCGTAAAAGTACGTCGGCGGGTCCCCGGGTTGAACCGCGACGCCGAGCACGAGCAGATTGCGGCTGCGCACGCGGTGCTGCTTGGCCCATTCGAGCACCCGTTGCACCCCTGCCGTCGCCAGCGCAGTTGCATCGCTCGCGCGAACCGGGGGCGCGACGACCTCGTGATCGTGCCATTCACCGACGATCCAGCCACCGCAGTCCGCGAGGCGCAGTCCGACGTCCAGATCGTCCCCTTGCGTCAAATGAAAGATCGATGTCTGCGCGACGAGATACGCCGCGTACTTTTTTTCCGCGCAGTCGCGCGCGTTGGGATCGTCGCGAAGTCGGATCGTGCGCCAGCCCGCCGTATATAGCGCAGACGACACGGTGTCTGCGGCCACCACGCCCAACTTCGTCGAGTCGTCGTCCACCGCAACGACGTCCCGGGCCGCGACGGGCGCGTAGATGCCGGCCGTTAGTTCCTGCGCCGAAGCGCGCGGCACGAGCGCCGGGAAGACGCGCACCGAAAAGAGCGAGGGCGTCGCGAGCACCACGAGGAGACAGGCGGCGATCGCCACGGCCACCTGGTACGGCAGCGTGCGTTTGGTGATTGCATCGATCGGCACGCCGGTGAAGTTGGCGATCCATACGTTCGCCGTATTGGTGGGATCGCAGACGTTTTGCACTTGCACCACGGCCATGATCGCCGCCACGAGAATCACCGGAGGCACGACGTGGGCTGCCAGCAGCACCGTGAAGACCGCAATGCCGACGCCGAACGGATTGAGCGGGCCACGATAGAGCACGAGCGGGCTCGCCACGCCGAAGATCAACACGTACGCAAGCGGATTGCGAATCCACCCGCCGGCCGCCAAGGGCTGCAGGGCGGCGGCGAAGGGCGGCTCCTTCGTCGCCACGAGCAACATCCCGATCCCCATGAAGAGCAAGATGGCGGGCGCGACGTCTTCGAGGCCCTTGATCGCGGCCGCGACGAGCTGTGAAACGGCGCTTCGTGGCGCGACGACCAGCGCGCCGAAGGCTGCGGAGATCAGGAACGCGGGCGCCGCCTCCATTGCGAAGGCATAGTAGAGCAGCAACGGGAGGACCGGCGTGACGAGCGCGACCGCCGGGACGCGCGCGGCATCGTTTGCCGACGCCTCGTTGATCGCCCAGGTAGCGTAGCCCCGTTCGCGACGAAACGCGACCATTGCGAAGAGCACCAGCGCGACCGCATCGACGAGCGCGAGCGCGATTGCGTAGCGCGTCAACTGCGCCGGGACGATCCCGAAGTATTTGGTATAAAACGTCCAGTTGGCGATGTTGAAGATGTAGCCGAGCGCAAATGCCATGAGGAAAAGCGGTGCCGCGATCGTCCGCGGCACGCCGGCGGTCATCATGATCGGCAACACAATGGTCGCGACCATGATGATTCCACCGAGCCCCGAGAGCGACGTAAAGAGCAGCGCGACGATGAGGCAGAGACCCAGCGCCAAGGCCACCGGCTGCTCCCCGCCGTACTCGGCGGCGAGGTTCACGATCGTTCGCGCGATGCCGGTCTCGATGGTCACCCGCCCCAACAGCGCTCCGAACACGACCGCCACATAAACGGGCGCGAGCTGCACCGCCCCGTTCGTCACGATCGCGCCGAGGCGGTGAACCGGCACGCCCGCAGCCAACGACATCGCGAGCGCCATGCAGGGAACGGCGACGAGCGCCGGCATCGCACGGAGATACATGGCCACGGCGAACGCGGCGAAGATCAAAAGAACCAGGAGCGCCGTCACTTACGGCGACGCGCCCGCCTCGGGTGACACCACGGTCGAGAAGGATGGCAGCGCCTTGGTCAGGGCGTACCGTACGCCGGCATTATAAAAGGCGTCGCTCAGCGCGATCGCGCGCTGCGCTGCGAGATGATAGCGCTCGAGGTTACTCGCCAGGTGTCCGTCGCGGCTCTCATACTTCCACGCCGCTGCGTAGAGCGGAGCGATTTCCTCGTAACCGTCGCGTAGCTCCCACATCCAGTAACGGCACCACCGCAGATCGCGCGCCGTCGTCTCCGCATCCTGGGATGCGTGGACCGCTGCGTCCGCGTACATGGCGCGAATTTCTCGAGCGATCTGGAACCTTCGTGCCAGTAGGTCGTAGCGCCGCGCCGCCAGGAACATCACCCGCGCGGCGTTCGCGTGCAAGGGTGGCCGCGCGAAATAGCGGTTGCTCTCGACCGCCTCCGCCTGCAGCCTCACCGTTCGCGCGTCGTCCGCGCGGAAGTCGGCGCCCGACAACGGAGGCTGCCAAAAGAGCACGTCGGTAGGGTCGGATTCCGCGCGTTCCGGCGGCTCCAGGGACGTCAGAATCGCGCCCAACCGCGCGACGTCGTGCGCGTACTCCACGTCGTTCGTACCGAAGAATGCAGCGGGAAAATCGCGTGCGAACTGCTCGGGTTGGAGTTCTGCGGTCTGCCACGCCGCTGCGGCGGCATAGAGCACGGGATACCAGGTCGATTCGTAGAGCGTCTCGCCGTCGTCGTGCCACACGGTCTGAAAAAGACCGAGCACGTGTGCCGCCTTTCCTTCGCGGATGAAGGTCGACTCGTTGCGCAGCGCGCGTTGCACGTTCGGGAAAATCTCGTTCCAGTTGCTGGCTCCGGGCGCAACCATTTGATCGAATCCCCCGCGCGCGATCGTGCCGATGTAGGGCGCGAAGGAGCGCTCGGCGCCGTAGTGCCAGTTCACCACCACGGCGTTTGCGGGAATGAGTCGCAGGATGCCCGGGTCGTTCTCGATGCCGTCGTCCCACAGCATGAGGCGGGCGCCCGACGCCGCGATCAGCCGATTCATCGCGACGACGTGATCCGCGTAGGCTTGCGAGCGGCCACGCTGCATGACGTAGGAGCTAGTTTGTCCGGCGCCCAGCGTTGCCGTCTCATCCGACCCGATGTGAAAGAAGGGCGGATTGCGGACTGCTGCGAGCTCCTGCGCGATGATGCGAGAGAGGTACGGCAACGACAGCGGCGAGTTAGGCGCCAGCAGGAATCCGTGCGGCAATTCGGCGGCGGGAGCGTACCGCTCCAGACGCAACGTGTTGTGCATGTGCGCGAAGCTCTGCTGCTCCGGAATCAGCGCAACGTGGAATTGCGCGGCGTAGACGGCGAGCTCGTTCAACTGTGACGGCGTGATGCCGTCGAGCGGCGCCGGCAGGGGATCGGTCGGACTGACGAAGACGTGTTCCATGTACGGCGAATAGCCGTTCATCTTGAAGGCCGCGATCGTGCGGATTCGCTCCTTGAAGTAGCGCATCGTCGGAAGCGGGCCGCGCGAGACGTCGTCGGAAAGAATCCGCCACGGCAGGGCGGGCCGGTCCGTTATGCGCGCACAAGGCAGCCTCCACTCACCGCCGAGCCGTACGGGAAGTTGCGCGAGCGTCATTGCCCCGTAAAAGGCGCCGGTGCCGTCTGCGCTCTCGATCGTCGCTCCCCGTGGTCCGACGAGCAACCGGTACGCCTGCGGTGGAAGCGAAGCATCCCGCCGAACGGAAATCTCCGCGACCTCCGAGGCGACGACTTCGAGCTTACCGATGCCCAAGGCGGTCCAGCGTTCGTCGAGCTCCGCGCGCGCGGCGCCGTCGAATTTCACCGTCACCGTCCGGGGAACGGCGGTGCTTCCGCCGGCGCAGGTCAACGGCTCGACCTGCGACGGTCGCGGCAAAACGTGAAGCAACGCCGCTAGCGCGAACTGCGCCGGCAATGCGTTTACGTGCGTACCGCCGACGCCTGCATCGTGGCATCGCGGCGATCGAGCGCTTTGTCGACTTCGTCCAGATAGGCCGCCACGCCGTCGCCGGGCACCGACGCAGCTCGATCGGCCAGCTCGATCACTGCCGCATCGGCATCGACCACGGCGGAATCGACGCCGTGCCGCACGATTGCGGCGGCATGCGCGGGGAACCACCGTTGCGATGCAAAGCCGAGCCGTAAGAGCAATGCATCGATTCGTTGACGCATCGGCGCCTCGAGCGAGGGATTGCGCGCGGCCAACTCGGCCACGGCCTCACCCAAATAGGAACGCACGAGCTCGTCGGATAGGCGTCGATCGGCATCGGTATCGTAGCCGGGAAATGCGCCGATTCGCGCGCGCAGTCGATCCAACGCTTCCATGGGGGCAGCTACGACGCTTGCGAGCAAAGGGCCTCGATATTGACCTGGGAAGATATGATCGGTGAAACAGAGCGCGGCTTGGCCCGCCTATTTGGTTGCCGCGGTCTGCTGCGCGATCGCGGTCGGCTCGTCGGTGGCGAACATCTCGTTGCTCGGTCAGATCAAGCGCGAGCAACGCCTCAACACCGAACTGTCGGCGCGTTCAAAGGTGTTGGCCCAGCGTCTCTCCGCCGAACGAACCGCGCTCTTCGATCTGCTCGATACGCACGACCGCCGCTACGAGATCGGTAACGGAGAAGTGATCGCGTATCGCGGCCGGCTCTACCTGGCAATGCACGCGCTGCCGCAACCTCCCCGGGGGCGAATCTATCAGGCGTGGACGCTCGCCAAAGCGTCGAACCGGCGAAACGCCGCTCCGGTCTTTCTGCCGGATGCCCGCGGCGTCGCCTTCGTGCTGTTGCCCGTGGACGCGCGCACCACGACGGAGGTCTCCGTGACGCTGGAGCCGGAGGGAGGCAGCCGCGAGCCGACGAGCAAGCCGTTGATGGAGATTCCGTTCGCTTCGCAATGATTGCACTGCAGGCAATCTCGCGAGAGACGGAAGATGCGGCGCTCTCGTACCTTCGCCGCGACCCCTATCTCAACGTTTTCATCATTCACGCACTAGCCTACGATCGCGCGGCCCAGTCGCGCGACAATCTCATCGTCGCGGCCGATCCCTCCGGAGTCGCAGGCGTCGCCTACTACGGGCGACAGCTCGCCATCGCTGCCGACGCATCCGCGATCGCGCCCTTTGCGGAACTCTACAAGCAACGCGGCGGCGCCAACATGATCGTGGGTGCACGCGCGACCCTGCGAGCCTTTTGGCGGCTCGTGCGACCTTGGCATCCGAAGCCGCGGCTCGTTCGAGAACGGCAACTCGTGATGATGGTCGACCGCAGCAGCCTGCGCGAATACGATCATGGCGTGCTCGTCCGTCACGCGCGGCTCGACGACGCGGGCGGCGTGGCGGAGAGCTCTGCGGCGATGATCGAGCAGGAACTGGGATATGCGAGCACCGTCGCTACGTCGCGGTTTTCGCAGGCCGTCCGGCGGATGATCGAACGCCGGCTTTGGTGGGTGGGAACCATCGGAGGACAGCTGTGCTTCTTTTGCAACGTTGGGCCGTGGTGTGAAAGGACCGTGCAACTGCAAGGGGTTTGGACGCCGCCCCATTTACGCCGGCGCGGCCTCGCTACGGCCGCGCTCGGTGCGATCTGCGATCGCCTCCTCGCCGAGTCGCCATCGGTCTCCCTCTACGTCAACGATTTTAATACAGCCGCCATCGCGCTCTACCGTCGCGTCGGCTTCCGGCACGTCGGCGACTTTCAAACGCTGCTGTTCTAGATATAGCGCGTCACCACGAACGTCAACGCCGCGCCTTGGAGCACGTATGCGTTGGGAACGATCGGCGGTTGTCCCGGCAGCGTTCCATACGGTACGCCGCCGCCCACGATCGTGAAGGGCTCGCTGTAAGCGTTGGTGAGGTTCGTTCCGTAGATCCCGTACTCGTAGCCCGCGCGGCGATATGCGACGTGCGCGTCGAGCGTTGCGTACGCCGGACGATTGAGCTCGTTGTACGCGCCCTCGTAGTTCAGCCGCGCGCCGTACCCGACGCCCGCCAGCGGCGCATGCTCGAACGCAACGTACGCCTTATGCAGCGGCTCCCCTAAGATTTGCTGTCCGGCCACGAGCGTGCCGTCTTGTATGGATGGCGGAATAACGGTCAGGAACGAGCTGTTGACGTCCCATCCCACGTGTAGACGCGTCGCGGCGCCCAGCTCGGCGTCGGCATGGAGCTCGATTCCGCGATAGATTCCGTTGCCGGCATTGACCGGATAGCTCAGCGGGCACGGCGCCGGGTTTTTTGTCGTCTGGCAGTTCGGAACCGGAGTGACGTTGAGCAGCGAAGACGGCGAGCGCAGGTTGGTTTGATAGAGGTCCATTCCGAAATGGAC
>JAFAQW010000205.1 GCA_019245995.1 Vulcanimicrobiota bacterium
TCCGGAAAAAGCGTAATGATGTCGATCGTCAACATGAGCGTCGCCTAAGGGTGTTCCCGAAGGATCCGCGATTTGCTTGCGTGTTCGAAGCGCTGCGACGGCGAGATTTCAGCGAGGCGGCGGCATCGGCCACCCGGCTGTTGGCAGAATGCAGTACTGCTGACGAACGCGCCTTTCTGCTCAACAAGCGCGGCGTGGCGAACGCCGCCCTGCAGCGAGCGTCAGACGCGCGGCGGGACTTCGACGAAGCGCTGCTGCAGATCGCCGAACATCCGCCCGCCCTCACGAATATCGGCAACCTGCTCTTCGACGCGGGCGAATACGAAGCGGCGATCGCGCAGTACCGGCGCGCCATTTCCCAGGACCCGCTCTATGCCGTCGCCTACGTCAACCTCGCCGCGGCGTACAAGCGACTAGGGCGGTTCGACGAAGCCGTCGAGGCTCTGCGCCGCGCCCAACGCTTGGAGGCTAGCCCAGGGGCTTCTTGGCGGCCGTCTCCGAGGACGTAAGGTCCTCCAGATATTCGAAAAGTTGCGGGAGCGTAATTTTTTCGAGCGCCGTTCGCTGCTGCAGCGCCGCATCGTCTTCGCCTTCATCGCGAATGTAGCAGCGCGTCTCGGCGCCGTCGCGTTCGTTGGTGATAAAAGAGACGGCGAAACCGTTGCGCGGTAGTTCGTCGTAGATCCGCATCGTTTGCGGATTCAGAATTTCGATCGAGTGAGACTGATTGTTGGCGTCGAAAATCAGAATTCGCAGGTGCTCGAAGTTCGTTACTTCGATGGCGGAAACCACGAACTCGTTTTTGGCCGAAAAGAATTCATGGCCGCGTCTGCTGCGGCTGGAGACTTCGTAAAAGACTCGATGCGCAACGAACCGGTTGAGGATCTTCCGCAACGTCCCCAGCGATGCCAGCGTCTCGGTGCGGTTGCCGCGTGTGTAGATGATCTTCACGGGCGGCCCTGATGCTTGCACGGCTGCCCAGGTAAGCCCTCTTTGCCCTCGGCGGAACTGGGCCGGCGCCCCCGAAAGAAGGCCGGGCGCAATGTTCTCCGTTCCAGATATCCTGGTCGTCTCGGTCTTAGCGCTCTTACTGTTTGGCCCCGAGCAACTGCCGAAGATCATGCGGCAAGCGGGCCGCGTGATGCGCGACGTTCAGAACACCTCACACGCCTTCGTCGCCGAAATGGAGCGCGCGGCGGACGCGTCGGACCTCGCCGAGCTCCACGACGACTTGCCCCAACAGCCTTAGATGTTGAAGTTTTGCCGAAGCTCCGTTATGCGTTGCTGCACGAGCTGCCGAACCTGCGACACAAGCCGCTGCTTTTGGTCTTCAGGCAGACGCTGATAGACCAAGTATCCGGCGGCTGAGAGCAAGCCGCCTAACACGCCGACGAGCACAGCCCGCCCGGCGTCGTTAGCCTCGTCTCCCGAACGCTCCTCACTCGAACCGTAGCTGCTTTGGTATCCGTTGGAGGGTGCGCTCGACGTCGACCAGGGCTGCTCCGGCGGTGAACTGCGAAAACTTTCCGACATTGGTTCTTTCTCCTTATCGTCTGCCAGGCTTGTTACCCGCGCGCGGACCGCGCCTCCCACTCTGCACCGAAATTCTGCGCCGTCGCAACCGCACGTGTTCGGGAAAACGCCCCGCGATCGCCTCGACGGCCAGCGCGGCGGTCGCGACAATGGCGCGAACGCTCTCTAATTCGGCGACCTCTTCCGACCAATGCAGCACCATTTGGCCGGACCGCTGCTCGACCTCGAGCGGCACGCGGGCATGGTGTTCCAACCCGAGCCGCGCCGCTTGCAAGATCGCCGAGACGGCCGCGCAAACGATGTCTTCGCCGTACTGCGCAAAGTCGGCGTGGCCGCGCGCGCAAAGGCCCACGATGCGGCTGTGCTCGTCGCAGTACAACGTTAGGGCCAACATGGCCAGCGAGCCCTACCGCCTAGGGCAGGCTGATCTTCGTTATCTTGACTTCGGCGAACGGCTGGCGATGGCCGCGCAGCTTGCGCACGCGCTTCTTGGGCTTATAACGGAAGACGAGGATCTTCTTGGCCTTGCCCTGGCGCAGCACCGTGCCCGTGACGGAAGCGCCGTCGATCGCCGGGCTGCCGACCTTGACCGCCTCGCCGCCGCCGGCGAGCACCACGCGATCGAACGTGACGTCGCCGCCGACATCCGCCGCCGGCGCGTCGCACCGGATAACGTCGCCCTCCGCGACGCGGTATTGCTTGCCGCCCGTCTCGATGATCGCGTACATGACCTCGGTACGATACCAAGGCGGCGCCCCCGCGTCAACGAGTGGCGTGCTCCTCATCCGCTTGACGAAGGCGTCTACCCAGAGTAGTCTATAAAACGGAACAGTCCATCGCGCGGAGGAAGGCATGGAACCACTGAGCCCGACGCAGGCCTGCGACCACATCGAGATGGTCGACCGTATTCGCGGGTTTCGGCGTGAGCGAACTTCTCGCGCGCTGAATTGAATGGACGAGCTCTTACTCTCGAAGGTGCGCCTCGGAATCGTCGCCGAGCTGCTCAACTACAACTGGATCGCCTTCACGGAGCTCGCGCGCGCCCTCGCCGTCAGTAACGGCAACCTCGGGGCGCATCTGGCCAAACTCGTGGACGCCGGTTACGTCGAGGAAGAAAAAACGTTTGTCAATCGGCGGCCGCTCAGCCGATACCGGCTGAGCAAACGAGGCCGCGACGCGTTCAGCCGCCACGTTTCCGAACTCCAATCGTTACTGAAAGCCTAGGAGCATAACGTGATACTCGAGCTGAAAGAAGTTTCAAAGGCATACGGATCGATCCAAGCGCTGCGCCGCGTGTCGTTCTCCGTGGACCGAGACGAGATCGTGGCGTTGCTCGGCCCCAACGGCGCCGGGAAGACGACGGCGATTGAAATAGCGCTCGGGCTTCGCAGCGCCGACGGCGGCAGCGCCACCGTCTTCGGCGAGTCGCCCCGCCGCACCGCAGTGCGGCGACGCATCGGGGTGACGCCCCAGGACAGCGGCTTCCCCGATATGCTGCGCGTCGCTGAGATCGTCGAGTTCGTTGCGGCGCACTATCCCGATCCGATGGCGCTGTCCGACGTACTATCGGATTTTGGCCTCGAGGAGCTCGCCAAACGCAGGGCGGGCACCCTCTCCGGAGGGGAATCGAGGCGCTTGGCGCTGGCACTTGCCTTCGCCGGCAATCCCGAGCTCGTGGTGCTCGACGAGCCGACGACGGGATTGGACGTCGAATCGCGCAGGCGCCTCTGGCGCACGTTGCGGACATTTTGCCGAGATCGCTGCGTGATTTTCACCACGCATTACCTCGAAGAAGCGGAAGTCAACGCCACGCGCGTCGTCGTACTGGACCGCGGCCGCACGTTATTCGACGGCGAACCCGAGGCGCTGCGCGCGCGGGTGGGAAGGCGAAGCGTCAGCTACGTCGGCGCGAACGGACGCGTGGCGGTGCGGCCCGACGATGCAGACGAGTACGTGCGTACGCTGGTGCGCTCGGGCAACCACTTTTCCGACCTCGAAGTGACGCGGCCTTCGCTCGAAGAGGCCTTCTTGGCGCTGACTGGAGCTTCACGATGAATGACGTTGTCTTGCTGCGCGCGCATACGCGCGTGGGGTTTTTGGATTTGGTTCGCTGGCCGGGCTACGTCGTGCCGACGCTGCTCTTCCCCGCGATGTTCTACGTTTTGTTCGACCTGCCGTTCGCGCGCCGGCACGCCGGCATCGCAAACGTCACGACGCTGGCATTCATCGCCTTCGCGGTCGTGGGCGTCGCGCTCTATCAGTTCGGCGTCGGCATCGCGCAAGAACGCGGGCGCCCGTGGGAACGATTCTTGCGAACGCTGCCGGCGCCGACCGCCGTGCGGTTCGGCGCGCGCATCGCAACGGCGATGATCTTCGGCGTTCTAACGGCGTGTCTCGTCGCAGTCGTGGCACGGATGCTCACTCCGATCGACCTCGGCTGGTCGCAGTGGACGCTCGTCGCGGTCTACACGCTCTGCGGCGGCGTCCCATTCGTCTTGATGGGCATCACGCTCGGTTACTGGACGTCGCCGCGCGCCGCCGTACCCCTCGCAACGGCCTCTAATCTGCTCTTGGCCTATGGCGGCGGGTTATGGATGCCGCCGGACGATTTGCCGGACTTCGTCGCCAAGATCTCGCCGTATCTCCCCACCCGGCAGTTCGGCGACTTGCTCTGGAGCGTCACCGGCTACGCACACGCCGGTCCGGCGATCGCGGGACTGGCCGTCTACACCGCGATCTTCGCGCTGGCGGCAACCCTCGGATATCGCCGCGACGAGCAGCGGCGCTACTCCTGAGGTATAGTTGCCATAGGCACTCGCTACTTTGGAGGATTGCTCATGCAACGATATCTTCGCGGCGGCGCGCTCGCGGCGATCGGCGCCGTAGCGATCGGCGTCGCGGCCTGCGCCGGGCACGCCGGCACGCCCCTTCCGGACGCACCGCAAGCGCCGGCCGTTAACGGCCCCGTAGCGGCGGTTACCGCGACCCCGCCGGTGACCGCGCCGGTCCTGATCGTGTACCCCTACACCAATCGCTGGACGACGCAGACGTGGTCGGGTCCGACGGCGACGCCCTCGACTTCGCCCGGCAGCGATTCCGGCCGCATCACGGTCAATTTCAAGATCGACAAAAAGACTGGGATCTACCACGTGATCGAACGGATCAAGTCGAAGAGCGGATCGCTGGAAGATCTCAACTCCGCGATCGCCTTCGCGCGGCACCGGGGCGGCATCGCACAAATCATTCTCTCGGACAACTACACGTTTACGGCCGGGACGCTGACGCAGACCGGCATGGACACCTATCCAAACGGTCAAAATTCCGTGGACTTCCCGCTGACGGCCGGACGGCACTGGAGCGCGGCCGCGGCGCATATTTCGTACGTCAACATCCAGCAAGGCGGATCGAATCCGTTCGCGCAAAACACGTCCATCACGGAAGCTCGGGACGGCACGTATCACGGTCAAACGTCGTTCTCGAGCCTCAAAGGCGGAAAGAATCAAGACAACTACGCGTCCACGACTCGCGTGCTGCTGGATCGCGCCTCAGTGTATCGCCTTTCCGAACGAGCCGCGGGATACAACCGGCTCACGCAAGTCTTTGAGTTGCCGGAGGGTCACGTGATCGACGTCCGGTCGCTCGGGCGCCCGCCTCTGCCCGTCAAGCGCGGCACGGTGAAGGTACCAGACTGGTATCCCGGTGACGGACCGCTTCCGGAAACGCTCTACTCGGACGACTTCCGCGTCGCGGGCCCGGCGAAGATGCCGTCGGATTGCGGTCAGCGCCAAGGTCAAGCGTCAACCAAAGTCGTGGAGCGATTCGCGAACTTGGACCCGGTGCAAGGATTCTACAACACGTATACCGCCGATTATTACCTCGCGCAGTTAGCCCAAAATCAATATTGGTTCGCCTGCATCGTCGAGCCGTACGAGAACGATACCTATGCCAACGGGTGGGCGATGAGCGCCGGCGACTGGGGCGGACTCACCAGCCGGCAAATCGGAAAGCAGATCTTGATCGCTACGAAGGTCAAGAGCGGAGCGCCGAACGTCGCGCCGCAGGTGCTGGGATTGCCGGCGCTGGCATTACCGTCAGTGGCCTTCCGCACCCAAATTCGCCGCTGAGCCGTTGGTCGACGCGAGCTCGTGAGC
>JAFAQW010000121.1 GCA_019245995.1 Vulcanimicrobiota bacterium
TGGCGGCCGCGAAGAGCGCGCGATCCATAGTGCTGGCTCCTTACTTGATGCGCGCCGTCTCGGCCGATTTTTGGCGTGAAGCATCGATTGCGGCGACCGCCTTTTGCGCGCTCTCGAACGATCGCTCGGCGCTGAGCACGTCGATCATTTGCGCGATTGCGTCGACGCCGGCGGTTTCGAGGAAGCCGCTCTGAAGGCGGCACTGCCGCGGAAGCCCCAGCGCCGCCGCATCGATCCGTTCGCCGTCGCCGATCCTCAGCGCGCCGTGGGCGCCGAGAAGCGTTCTTCCGGCGTGGTCGCGCAACGTGCCGTCGGCACCGCGAACGAACGCGCCGCAGCGCGTTTCGTGGACGTGTCCGGCGGCGTCGCGCACGCGAAACGCGCCGTCGCCGACGATGGCCAGATCGAGGTCTCGACCAGTCGCCCGCAAGGCACCGTGTTCGTTGCTCTGCACGCGTGCGATCGAGACGCCGGTTGCGCTGAGGAATCCGCGCGCAACCACGCGCCGAAAACCGTCGGTCGAACAGTTTGCAAGGTTGTCCGTTGCGATCTCGAGCCGCGTCCGCGCCGCGACCATAGCGCTGGCGGCCCAGGCGATTCCATCCATGGCCGCATGGTACCGGTTACGCGTGGCCGAATCGTGGCCGCACGATGGCCGCCGTGCGGACTACTGTAGTTCTTAGCTTGGCCTCACTCGTCGCCGCCTGCGCCGCGCAATCCTCGCAACAGCGCGCGGCGGACGCCGAGATGCGCGACGTCGCCGCGCTGAAGCGCCAATACCCCGACGTCGTCTCCGGCTTCGACCTGCGCGCGGGCAACACGCTCGTCGTGAGCTTGGACCTCCAGCACTACATCGAGATGGACGACGATGCCGTTCTCGCGCTGAAACGCGACGCGCTGGAACGCTGGCGCGCGGCGTGGGTTCGTTACCACCCTCACGAGCATGCCGTGTTACACCTGCGCTTCATCGACTTCATCGGCCGCAAGGTAGCGGACGAGACGACGCGCGTGTAGCTGCTTGATGGTCGCCACTTCCGTCTGGCGCGCCGGCGCGCTGACCGCAACGCTGTGCGCTATCGCGTTCGTCGCCTATCATCCCACGCTTCCGGCCCGCGAAGACTTCGGAATCACGGGTGACGGACCGCTGGTTCGTACGAACGTTCGCGCGATTTCCATCGCTAGCAGATCCTCCGCAGAGCGCGCAGGCATACGTCCCGGCGATCGCATCGCGTATCCAACGTGGCCGCTGGATTTCGCTCGAGCCGCCTTTCCGGCGCCGGGCGATCGCGTTACGCTCACCGTTAACGACCGCCGGCGCGTCACCCTGATCGCGGCCAGACCGCCTCCGGCCGGAATACCGTGGTGGATCACGGCGGTACGGCTCGCGTTTCTGCTGGTGGCGGGCTTGCTCGCGTGGCGCCGTCCGGCTGACCGCGCGGCACGCGCGCTCTTTACGTTTCTCTTGTGCTTCGGGATCGCCATCGCATTGGATAGCGGCAGCTTGCCGTGGCCTCTTGCGTCGTTTATGTTGATGCAAGTCTTCATCTCGATCTTCTTCGTCGCGGGCATCGCCGCGATCGCCGTCTTCGCGGCGCTGTTTCCCTCGGACGATGCGCGACCCGTTCCGAGGCTGCTCGCTCGGGCGGCCGTGGGAATCGCGATTCTATTTGCGTTAGCCGATGTGGGCTTCAATCTCGTGCCCCGTAACAACGCGATCGTCCGAGCCGCGCTACCGCTGAGCTTCAGCTGCTTTGCGCTCGAGGTCGCCCTGGTGATCGCGACGTTCGTCGTCGCATATCGCCAAGGGCCGTCCGAGGAGCGGGAGCGGCGACGATGGGTTTCGTTGATGCTCGGCGCGACCGTCGCCGTCATCTTCGTCGATGCGGCTCTGCAGACGGCGCTCGGATACCATCAACTGATCGACGAGCTGACGACGATCCCGATCATGGCCCTTCCGTTTGCGCTCGCCTACGTGATCCTGCGGCACCGTGTGATCGACGTCGGCTTCGTCTTGAACCGCGCGGCCGTCTATACCCTCGTCTCCGCCATCATCGTCGGCATCTTCGTCGTCGTTGAGACGCTCGCGAGCACGTACGTCGAGCAGAACAACCGCATCACGAGCATCAGCGTCACCATCGCCGTCGCGCTGGTCGTCGGCTTTTCCGTCCGCTACATCCACGATCGCGTCGATCGCTTCGTCGATGCCGTGCTCTTCAGGCAGCGCCACGAAGCGGAGGCGGCCATTCGCGCCTTCGCGCACGACGCGTCTTATATCACGGATACCGCGGTTTTGCTTCGCCGAAGCGCTCAGACCATCATGCGTTACGCCGGTGCGTCGGCCGCGGGCATTTGGCTCTATCGCGAGCCGAATCGATATTGCAACCTGGAGTCTTCCGTCGAACCGGCACGCGACGTCGACGAAAACGACCCGGCAATCGTCGCGATGCGGGCGCGCGGCATCGTCGTCGAACTGCCACAAACCGAATCGCGTCTCAGGGGCGAACTTGCGTTCCCGATGATCGTGCGCGGCGAGCTTCTTGGAGCGGTCGTCTGCGGGCGCAAGCGCGACGGTGAATCTTATGCGCCCGACGAGCGCGATGCGCTTGCGCTCTTGGCAACGAGCCTGGGCCATGCGCTCGACACGATCGAAGTTCGACAGCTTCGAAGCAGGCTGGAGGAGCTCACAGCCGCTCGAGCACTGCCTCGGTGAACCCCTGCGTGGGAAGCGCGGGCGTCGCTCGGGCGAGTTCGGATGTTCGCAGTCCGTCGGCGTACGTTCGTTCCACCGCGCTCTCGATGCACGCGGCGTTGGCGTCGTCGCCGAACGAGTAGCGCAAGAGCAGCGCCGCGGAAAGAATTGCGGCGGTCGGGTTGGCGACGTTTTTACCGGCGATGTCGGGCGCCGTCCCGCCGATCGGCTCGTACAGGCCGAATCTTCCGTGTGCGACCCGCCTGGTTCCGAGGCTAGCGCTGGGAAGCGTCCCGATTGAGCCGGTCAGAATGGCCGCCTCGTCGGACAAAATGTCGCCGAACATGTTCTCCGTGACGATGACGTCGAACTCGGAGGGCCGGCGCACGAGTTGCATCGCCGCGTTGTCCACCAGCAAGTGATCGATCCGCACGTCGGGATACTCGCGCGCGACTGCGTCGACCACGCGCCGCCACAGACGCGAGGTTTCCAAAATGTTTTGCTTGTCGACCGACGTGACTTTGCGCCGGCGAGCGCGGGCCGCTTCGAACGCGACGCGCGCGATGCGTTCGATCTCGGGCGCCCGGTAGAACATCGTGTCCACCGCTTCGTCCACGCCTTCGACCGTGCGCTGCTCCTTCGGCTGGCCGAAGTAGATGCCGCCGGTGAGCTCGCGAACGACCAGCAGATCGAGGCCTCGCACCAGTTCCGGCTTGAGCGACGAGGCGTCCTCGAGGCCGGGGAAGACTTGCACCGGGCGTAGGTTGGCGTAAAGCTCGTAGTCGCGGCGCAATAAGAAGAGAGCAAACTCCGGCCGTTCCGGGAGCGGTTTGCCGTCGTACTGAGGCAGGCCGACGCTACCGAAAAGAATTGCGTCGGCGCGATCGCACAAGTCCCGCGTTTCCGCTGGATAAGCGGTGAGTCCGCGCTCCAGGGCCGCACCGCCGACGAGGCCTTCGCTGCACTCGATGTCGCCACGAACGGCGCGCAGTACGCGCACGGCGGCACGAGTTACCTCGGGGCCTATGCCGTCCCCCGGCAAGACCGCAACCTCGGGCGCTTTCACGCGCGAGGAGCCCTAGTACACCGTGATGCGGGTCGTTTCAGTCTTGGGCGGGGACTCTTCGATGGCGTTGCTATCGACCGTCGTAGGGCTCGGTGGCTCGCCGTTGCCCTGCGATCCGTCGCTGCGTTCGAGCAGGGCCAGATGCGTCATCAAAAGGCTGCGCAGTTCGCTGCGCGCTTTCTCGGCCGCTTCGACGGCCCGCTGCTGCTCGCGCCGTACTTCCGCTATGCGATCGTTGTAACCGGCAATCTCGCGCTCGCCGGCAAGCCGCGCTTGCTCTCGAATGAGATCGGCCTCCTTGTGCGCCGAGGCCTTCACCTCATCCGCGGTGCGTTGCGCCAGCACGAGGGTGTTTTGGAGCGATTCCTCCATCGCCTTGAAATGGCTGATCCGTTCCTTTAAGTCGGCGATCTCGGCCTCTAGAGCGGCGCGTTGCTGCGCCTCGTCTTCGAGCGTCTCGATGATCTCGTCGAGGAACTTGTCGACGTCGGCGCGATCGTAGCCTTGCAGCGCCTTCTTGAAGCTCTTATGCTGAATGTCAACCGGCGTGATCTTTTCCATCGTCGTGCTTCCTACGGGCGATTGTTCATGAAGTCGAAGGTGCCGTCGGCCATCATCGATTCCTTCAGCCCGGCGGCATTGACGACGATGCCTGCGGGAACGACCAGATAGATCGATTCCGCCAACTTCTGGAGCTTGCCGTCGATCGTGTACGCGACGCCAGACGTAAAATCGACGACGCGCTGCAACAGCGTCCTATCCGCGTTCTGGAGGTTGACGATGACGACCTGGCGGTTGCGCAGCGAATCCGCGATTTCGACGACGTCTTGGTAACTGCGCGGAGAGTAGACGCTCACTTGAGTTCCGCCACGCCGCCCGGCGTTGCTGAGCGGCACGACGCGCGGAGACGAAACCTCGTCGCCGATAAACTCTTCTTCATCGTCGCGAATCGAAAAGAACGATCCGATCTTGCTAAAGACGCTCACCAGTCTCTCCCTTCAC
>JAFAQW010000269.1 GCA_019245995.1 Vulcanimicrobiota bacterium
CTCTTCACGCTGGCCTTGCTGTGCCGCGAGCTTCCGATGACGGAGACGTCCGCGCGCGTCCGTCAGACGTTCGAAACCCTCCCGTGGACGGCCGGCCTGCAACTGGAACGCTTTCAAATAACGCGTTTCCTCGCGACGATGAGCGAACTCGAAGGAAACGAGCTTGCGGCCTTCGCCGGGTTCAAGGCGGCAACGCGCCTCGCGCCGTCGGACTACTGGAACGTTCTCTGCCTGCTGGACCGCGCGACGTTGGCGAAGAATACCGGCGAGCCCGCATTCGCCGCCGAACAACTGAACGAGGCACACGAGATCGCGCGGATGCTGTCGTGGAGCGACGTGACGGGCGAGGAACGGTCGGCGCTGCTGGTGCTCGCCGAGCTGTTTGCCGATGAAAACGTCGCCGTCGCGGAGCAGTATCTGGCGCTCTTCCGGTCGTTGGGCGAATCGGTGATTCCGCAGCTCTCGTATGGAAGCGACCCGCGCGTGCGAGGATTCGCGGCGTACTCGCAGGGGCTCACGTGGCTACGGCTGGGCGACCTCGAGCAGGGCAAGATCACGCTGGCGCAGGCGTGGGAGATCTTCGACGACTTCAACTACGCGTGGCGCGCCGCGCTCTGCGCGCTGCGCCTCTACGAGGCGACGCAGGACCGGCGCTGGATCGTGCGCGCCGCGCACAAGATCGAACCGTGGCCACGCAGTTGGATCGCGCGCCAGATCCGCGAAGCCACGAGCGGCTCGAACATCCCGCTCCAGCAGATTCCGCCCGCGAAGCGCAAGGTGCTCGAGCTCGTTCGCGCGGGCCGCAGAAACTCCGAGATCGCGCACATTCTCGGCCGCAGTCCCAACACGATCCGCAATCAGGTCGCCGAGCTTTTTGCCACGTTCAACGTACGGAGCCGCGCGGAGTTGGTCGCCCTCCTTTCAAAGCAGCGCTCCGCGCAGTAATTTCGGGCGAGTTCCCAGCGCCGCGTTTGGAGACGGCTGCGCGGGGAATCAGCCTACCATGGCCCATCCTCGTCCGCTTCACGGCGTCCGCGTCGCGATCTTAGTAACCGATGGATTCGAACAGGTCGAGCTGACCGGACCGCGCGATGCGCTGCACGCAGCCGGCGCGACGACGTCGATCGTTTCGCCCGGCGGTCCATCGGTGCAGGGCTGGAATCACGACGATAAGGCCGACGCCTTCAAGGTCGACGTCTCGGTTGCGGACACCGCGCCATCGAATTTCGACGCGCTGCTGCTTCCCGGCGGCGCGAAGAATGCGGATCGGTTGCGAATCGAGAACAAGTGCGTGCTCTTCGTTCACGCGATGCAGATCGCAAAGAAGCCGATCGCGGCGATCTGCCATGCGCCGTGGATTCTGATCGAAACCGATTACGTGCGGGGCCGCAAGCTCACGTCCTGGCCGTCGTTACGCACCGACGTCGTCAACGCGGGCGGCGAATGGCTCGATCGGCCTGTCGTATCCGACGATTTGCTCGTCACGAGCCGTAAGCCCGACGACATTCCGCAGTTTAACGACGCGATGGTCGCGCTCTTCGCCGCACGAGAAGCGGCGGCAGGCAACGCGCGCTGATTTCGCCGCCGGTTGCCTTGCCTCGGACGTGAAGGAGCGGCTCGCGTAGCTCCGCAAGAAGTGGCTATCAAGCCGCTTGGAGCTTGGGTAAGGAAGATTCCCGTTGAAAACTTCGTCGCTGTATCGTTTCGGCGCGCTTTTTGCGCTCGCCGCCATCGTCATGAGTTCGCAGCCCGCGGCTGCCGGAACGACCGGTTCGCTGACCGGAACGGTTCTCGATGCCGCAAAGAAATCGCCGATTGCGGGCGCGCTCGTCACGGCCGTCAGTCCGTCGCAAGTGGCGCGCGTAACGACGGACGGCGCAGGACGCTTTACGTTTCTGTCCCTGCCGCCGGACACGTACACGCTCTCCGCGTCGCACGCCGGCTACGAGTCGCTCTCGATCGGCGGCCTCTCCGTGTTCGCGGATCAATCGCAGGTGGTGCCGATCGCGTTGCAGCCCAGCTTGAGGACGATCGCGCACGTTGCATCGCGCTCCTCGCTGAGCCCGGTTCGGCCGGGAACGGGCACCGACGTCTACTCGGTCAATCCGGCCCTCACCGCGGCGGCCGCGACGCTCGGCGGAGGCGGCGGTCTGAACAACGCGTACTCCGCAATCGCGGCGATGCCCGGCGCCTACGTGCCGCCCAATCAGGTCGGCGTGAATCAGACGGTGTACATTCGCGGCGGCTACTACGATCAGATCGGCTACGAGTACGACGGCGTGCCCGTCAATCGTTCGTTCGATAACTATCCCGGCAATTCGGAGACGACGCTCGGCCAGCAGGAGCTGCAAATCTATACCGGCGGCGGCCAGGCCGATGCCAACGCGACGGGCTTGGGCGGTTTCATCAACCAGGTCATCAAGACCGGAACCTATCCGGGCTATGGCACCGCCAGCGGCACGATCGGAACGCCGACGTTCTACCACAACCTGCAGATCGAAGCGGGAGGCTCGACCCCCGATCGCATGTTTTCCTACTACGTCGGGGTCGGAGGGACGAACCAAGACTTCCGTTACTTCGATCAGTTCAACGGCGCGAGCCTAACGGACACGATTCCCTACGGCTACTGGCCGGCGCACGTCACCACGAAGCTGCTGTTCTATCCGGCCGTCTACCCGAGTTGCTCGAATAACTTTACGTACCATAACCCGCTCGCGCCGCCGTCCAGCACCCCACCACCCGGCTATCTCACGAGCGATCCCGGCTGCTTCGGCTCGTATACGTCGAGCTACGGTCAACCTTCGAACATCACGCAGCGCGACGTGGTCGCCAACTTCCACGTGGGGTTGCCGCATCGCAGCGATGCGGGGCGTGACGACGTCCAGCTGCTCTATATGTCCTCGGCGAACTTTATGCAAGACTACTCGAGCGTGAACGATGCCGGACCGCTGGCGCTCGGGATCATCAACGCAGGCTACCAAAACAACTGGCCCGACGCGTACACGTACCCAGGGAACACGAGATCGGAAGAGC
>JAFAQW010000274.1 GCA_019245995.1 Vulcanimicrobiota bacterium
AGTCGATCTGGGGCGAGTTGATGCGAAATTGCGTGAAGACGTTCATCAGCCGCGGATCCTTGGCGGCTCCCCCCATCATCGCGTAGGCCGTGTTCATCAGGGCCGGCAGGCCGACGTTACCGCGGTCTTCCAGCTCGAACTGGAACCCGCCGAAGTTGCCGACGCCGTTGATGGCCGGCGGATTGAACGCGAAGATCTGCGCTTGCGGGATCTGCATGTAGAACGCGCCGTTGAGCCGCTGCTCCACTGCGAAGATCGAGTGTGGCGTGCACGCCCGCGGATGCGCGAAGAGGAAAATGAGCTGGCACCACGCCGGTGACTTGCGGTCGCTCCAGGGTTTGAGCAGCGTGAACATGATGCCGCGGTTGGGAGACGATCCAGAGAAGCCGAATCCGCCGACGTCGAAGATGTGCTGCACCTCGGGCTGTGCGCTGATGATCGCCTCAGCCTTTTGCGCGATGGCCTGTTCGCCTTGGAGCGAGGTGCCCTCGGGCGCCTGAACGAGCGTGATAAAGTAGCCGAGGTCCTCGTCGGGCAAAAAGCCCTGCGGCGTTCGGCCCGCCAAGAGGACCGTGATCAGTAACGCGCCCACGAAGATCGCGGCGACGACCCAGCGGCGCCTGAACATATTGGGCAGCGCGCGGCCGTACCAATCGCGAAAGCGCTTGAAGTTGTAGTTGAACCAGCGGAAGAATGCGAGTTTCGACTCGTACTCCCCGCTGAGCAGCCGCGCCGACAAGACGGGCGCGAGCGTCAGCGCCATGAAGAGCGAAATGGTGATCGAGGCGGCGATCGTGAGCGCGAACTGCTTGTAGATTTGACCGGTCGTGCCCGGAAGGAAGCCGACTGGAACGAAGACTGCGAGCAGCACGAGCGACGACGCGA
The DNA here is from genome assembly GCA_019245995.1 of Vulcanimicrobiota bacterium. Lineage (GTDB taxonomy): Bacteria > Vulcanimicrobiota > Vulcanimicrobiia > Vulcanimicrobiales > Vulcanimicrobiaceae > Cybelea. The sequence goes on from JAFAQW010000274.1 coordinate 886, forward strand.
CGACGGCGCTCTGGATCTCGCGCATCGCCTCGGCGGCGCTCGCGACGCCGCTCTGCTTGCCCTTGTTGATCTCCATGTGCCGAGCGATGTTCTCGATCACGACGATCGCGTCGTCAACTACTAGTCCCGTCGCAAGCGTCAGCCCAAACAGCGTGATCGTATTGATCGAGAAGTGAAAGAGCTGCATCACGAAAAACGTGCCGATCAACGAGACCGGTATGGTGGCGGCGGGGATCAGTGTGGACTTCGGGTGCTGCAGGAAGATGAAGATCACCAAGATGACGAGCCCGATCGACATCAGGAGCGTGAGGACGACCTCTTTGATCGATTCGTTCACGAAGGTCGTGACGTCGAAGGCGACCGTCCACTGCATTCCCGTGGGGAACTGCGGCGCCAATTGGGCCATCGCGGCGCGCACTTTGCGCGACACGTCGAGCGCGTTCGCGGTCGGATACTGCAAGACGCCCAGTCCCACCACTTGGTTGGTGCCGTCGAATCGCAACTCGGTGGAATAACTCTGCGCGCCGAGCTCGATGCGCGCGACGTCGGCGAGGCGCACGTAACCGCCGTTGGGATTCGCTCGTAAGACGATATTCGCGAACTGCGTGGGATCGGAGAGCTGCGTCAGCGCGTTGACGGTATACGTGTAGGGCTGATTGTTGGGCGCGGGCGGAGCGCCGATGCTGCCGGCCGCGACCGCGGCGTTCTGTTCCTGCAATGCGCTCAAGACGGCGGTGGCGTCGAGCCCTTGCTGCGCGAGCTTCACCGGATTGAGCCAAATCCGCATCGCATATTGGCGTTGGCCGAAGATGACGACCTGCGAGACGCCGGCGACCCGTTCGAGGTTGTTGACGACGTTGATCTGGGCGTAGTTGCTCATCGCCAATCGGTCGAGACTCTTGCTATTCGACGTCAGCGCGATGCCCATGACGAACGAGCCGGAGTTCTTCGCGACGGTAATGCCCAACTGTTGGACGGTCGCGGGTAGTTGACCGAGCGACGACTGCACCGCGTTCTGCACGTCGGCGGCGGCGATATCGAGATTGACGCCCAAATTGAAGGTGCAGGTGATCGACGAGGTTCCTTGCGCGCTCGTCGAGCTCAGGTAGCGCAAGCCCTGAACGGAGTTGACGGCCTGCTCGAGGGGCGTGGTGACTTGAGCCTCCACCGCCTGCGGACTCGCGCCCGTGTAGACCGCAGTGACCGTCACGACGGGCGGCGCAATCTGCGGGTACTGCGCGATCGGCAGCGCCGGCATCACGACGAGCCCCGCGATAAGTATGAGCAGCGAGCAGACCGCCGCGAGGACGGGGCGGTTCAAGAAGGCCTTCGTCACGTTAGCAGTTCCAACCTAAAGACGATTGAGGCGGTTTCATTTGGACATTCCCACAAAAAATTTTATTGTGGGAACGCTTGCTCCGCATGGTACGAGCTGCGCGAGAGCGGGCTCGAAACGACTTGATGGAAACCCTTGCGCTGCGCGAGGCGTCCGAGCTCTTCGAACTTTCGCGGGGACACGTACTCGGCGACGGGCAAATGCTTCTTGGTCGGTTGCAGGTACTGGCCCATCGTAAAGATGTCCACGCCCGCCGCGCGGGCGTCGTCCATCGCGGCCTCGACCTCCGCATCGCTCTCTCCGAGGCCGAGCATGATCGAGGTCTTCGTGTACCGGTCGGGGACGCGTCCCTTCACGTAGCGCAGCACCTTCAGCGATTGATCGTAGCCGGCGCGGCGGTCGCGCACGCGCGGCGTCAGGCGGCGCACGGTCTCGAGATTGTGCGCGAAGACGTCGGGCCGGGCGTCGAGCACGATGTCGACCGCCCGCAAGTCGCCGCGATAATCGCCGCTCAAGATTTCGACGCGCGCCCCTGGAACTCGCTCGTGAATCGCGCGGACGGTGTTGGCGAAGATCAAGGCTCCGCCGTCGGACAGGTCGTCGCGGTCTACCGCGGTCACTACGAGATACTTCCAGCCCAGGTCGCGCACGGCTTCGGCGACGCGATAGGGTTCGAGATAGTCCACGTCGCCGTGCGGATTACCGGTCCGCACGTTGCAGAAGCGGCAGCCGCGCGTGCAGACGTCGCCCAGAATCATGATCGTCGCCGTCCCGGCGCCCCAGCATTCGGCGACGTTCGGGCACGCCGCTTCCTTGCAGACGGTGTGCAGTGCCAGCGCGTTGACGCGCGCCTTGACGCGCTCGTACTCCTCGCCGATCGGCAGCGAGACTCGCAGCCAGTCCGGCTTACGCACGAGGTCGACGACGGTCACGGCTTATGCCACCACGTACGGCGGCGACGGCGCAATGAAATT
>JAFAQW010000264.1 GCA_019245995.1 Vulcanimicrobiota bacterium
CAACGGGACCTTCGTCAACGGCCGCCGCATCACGAAGCAGGACTTGCATGACGGCGATGAGCTCCGTTTCGGCAACACCGTTATGAAACTCGACTACGGGTGAGCGCAGTGTTGGCGCTAACGGCCGACTTCGGACGCACGATGCGAATCGGCACGTTAGAGATAACCGCGGCGCTGATCGCCGCGGCGATCGTGGCGGCGCGTCCTCGCGTCCGCACCGTCGCCGAGATCGGAAGCCTCACGCCGATGTTGGTCGAGCTGCAAATTCACGACCGTTCGGCACGCGCAACGTTCGAAGGGCGGCCGCCATTCGAAGTGGGCCGTGATCGCAGCACCGACGTGCCGATTGCCGATCCGGAGGTCAGCCGCCGGCATCTTCGTTTCGAAAGTCACGAGGGCGTCGTCTACGTCGAAGATCTGAAGACGACCAACGGCAGCTTTCTCAACGGTCGGCGTTTCAAGGAACCCATCGAAGTCCGCGCCGGCGACGAGTTGGACATCGGCACGACGCGCATCGTCGTTGCCGCGGTGCGAGTGGCATGACGATGCTGCGCCGGTTGCTGCCGATGCTCGTGGCGATCGCGCTCGCGGCGCTCGCGCTCTCCTATGCGCCGCGCGCCGCCCTCGGACCGCCGTGGCTGCTGGGCGTCGTGGCGGCGCTGGCCATCGCGTGGGTCGTGCTTGCGCCGACGCGTACGGTTCGTGACGACCTATTGCCGGCGCTGGCGGTGCTGCTGTCCGGCCTTGGATTGGCCGTCGTCGCGCGGCTGTCGCCGATCTTGGCGCAAAAACAGGAGCTGTGGTTAATCGTCTCGCTCGCGCTTGCGATCGCGGCGGCGCCGGTATTTTCCGCGTTTCGGCGATTCGCCGCCTACAAATACGTTTGGGTTCTGGCGTCGCTCGCGCTTTTCGTGATGCTGTTGGGCTTCGGGAAGGAGGTCAACGGGGCGCGACTGTGGATCAGGCTGGGCCCCATAGAGTACGAGCCGATCGAACTGATCAAACTCTTCGTCGTGCTCTTCTTGGCGGCATACCTGGCCGAGACCGCGGACGTGATCGCCAACACGCGCCCGTGGTCGCTGCGCGCGAACCTCAAGTATCTCGGTCCGCTTTTGATCGGTTGGGGATCGTCGATGGCAATTCTGGTGCTGCAGCGCGATCTCGGAATGGCCACGCTCTTGTTGGCGACCTTCGCAACGATGCTCGCCGTCGCGACGCGCCGGCTCGACATCGTGCTCTTCGGCGCGCTGCTCTTTGTGGTGGGCGCGTTCTGGGCGGTGCACCATTACCCGTACGTCCAGACGCGCATCGCGGTGTGGCGCGATCCGTTCGCCGATCCGTTAGGTGCGGGCTATCAATCGTCGCAGGCCTACTACTCGTTGTCCGCAGGCGGCTTGGTCGGAAGCGGCTATCGCCTCGGCCACCCGCAGTTCATCCCCGACGTGGCGACGGATTATGTCTACGCCGCATTCTCGGAGGAGTTCGGCGCGATCGGAGCGATCGCGCTGCTTGCCGTCTTCTTGGACTTGGTACGCCGAATTTTCGCGACGGGGTTGGAGCAGCCTGACCTCTATTCCAAGCTCCTGGCCACGGGGCTGGGCGCGACCCTAGGCTTCCAAGTCGTGATCATCGTCGCGGGGGTCATCGGTCTGCTCCCGCTCACCGGCATCACGCTGCCGTTCATCTCCTATGGCGGAAGCTCGCTCGTTGCAAACTTTGTGCTCGTTGCGTTGGTTTGGGCAATGAGCGCCCATCAACGGAGGACCGCATGAAGACGTTCGGAGCCTTAATTTTGCTCGTTGCGCTCGCCGCGTGCGCCAAAGGGGGGAACCGTAGCGCGTCGGCGTCGGCCTCCGCCTCGGCGGAGGCGAACAATCCGGCCTCGGCCAGCGATGGCGCGGTAGTGTACCAGACGAACTGCTCGAGCTGTCATCAGCCGGACGGCAAGGGCTTGCGCGGCGCGTTTCCGCCGCTGGCAGGCAATCCGCTCGTCACTGGGACCCCGACGGCGCCGATCGCCGTCGTGAAGAACGGTCTCGAGGGACGTGTGGTCGTCAACGGCGTCGCGTACAGCGGCATCATGCCGCGCTGGAGCGGCGTGCTGTCGGATTCGCAGATCGCGGCGGTGATTACGTACGTTCGCAGCTCTTGGCACAATCGGGCGTCCGGCGTTAGCGTGGCACAGGTGCAGGCGGTTAAATAGAAGCCACAGCCGCGCGCGGCAGCGCGGCGCCGAACTCCTGTGCGAAAAGCTTTTCGACAAACTCGTACATCCCGGGATCCCGATGTCGTAGTCGCGCCCGCGTGGCTCGCGGCCACGGGGAGGACGGATCGTTCGCCTCGACGTAGGCCCGTAGCGACTCGGCGAAATATTCGTCCACGCCGGTCGCGGCATACGGCGTGATAAACGCCGTTGCGCTGGCGAACAGCGCGCGAACCGCCGGATCTATTCCGCTCCGGTAGACGCCGCCGCCCAGAGCGCAATCCAGTGCATGA
>JAFAQW010000163.1 GCA_019245995.1 Vulcanimicrobiota bacterium
CTATTGGAGAGTCCGCACATCAGCGAGGCCGCCGTGAAGAGGACGATCGAGCCGAAGAAATACTGCCGCCGTCCGAAGCGGGCCGCAAACCATGGGTTCAGCGGAATGACGACGACGTTGGCGATCAGATACGCCGTAACGACCCACGCGCCCAGATCCACGCCGACGCCGAAGTTGCCCTGAATGTTGGGCAACGAGACGTTGACGATCGTGACGTCGATGATCTCGAGCAGCGTCGCGGTAATGACCGCGATGCTGATCACCGTGCGGCGCCAGCCATGCTCGACGACGGGGCTTTCGAACGCGCTCCGAAATAGGGCCATCCTCGGCGGAGGCTACTTTACGCGGACGTAGGTTTCCACGCTCATACCCGGTCGCAACGGCATGTCGGAACGTTCGTCGTCGATGTCGATGCGCACGGGGATGCGCTGCGTCACCTTCACAAAGTTGCCGCTGGCGTTTTGCGCCGGCACGAGCGCGTAGGTGTTTTCGGATGCGGGATTGATCGATGACACGTGGCCGTGGAACGCGACGCCCTTATAGGCATCCACGTGAATCTCCACCGGCTGGCCGACGCGCATGCGGCCCATCTGCGTTTCCTTGTAATTGGCCGTGATGAACACTTTGTGCGGGACGATCGTCATCAGCGTCATTCCCGCGCCGATCGTCTGGCCGACTTCGGCGCTCTTCTCGCCGATGTATCCGTCGGTCGAGGCGTAGATCCGAGTGTAGGCCAGCGCCTGACGCGCCAGGTAGAGCTGCGCGGAGGCGGCCTCGACCTGACTCGGATCCGAGGCCTGCGCGAGCTTCCCTTGCGCGGTAGTGAGCGCGCCCGAGGCTTCGGAGACGCCGGCTTGCGACGCGGCGACGCGGCTCTGCGCCGCCTCAACGCCCGCTTGCGCCTGCGCGACTTGGTCTTGGGCGCCCCGCAGTTGGGCGGCCGCGCCGGCGGCCTGCGCGCGCGCCGCATCGAGCGTTTGCGACGCGACGTCGCCGGTGCTGACCAGCGACTGCGCGCGCGACAGATCGGCTTGCGCTTTTTGGTAGGCCTGTTGTGCGGCGGGGACCTGCGCTTGCGCGCCGCGCAGCTGCGCCGTCGCCTGAACGACACCGGCCTGCGCGAGCGGGACTTGCGCCTGCACGTTGGCCACGGCGCCGCCCGCCTGCGAGACGCCGCCTTGGCCTTGTTCCGTCGTCGCGCGTTGATTCGCCGACGCCAAATCGAACTGCGCTTGCGCCTGGCGCAATCTCGCGAGCTCGTCGCGGTTATCGAGCACGATCAACAGCTGTCCGCGACGCACGGGCTGGTTCGTATCCACCAGAATGCGGTTGATGCGTTCGGGGATCTTGCTCGTGACGGCCACGACGTCGGCCGCGACGTGCGCGTCGTCGGTGCCTTCGTGCGCGAGCATGAAGTTCAGCCACGGCAACCCCCATATCACGCCGACGATGATGACGGCGGCGGCGATGACGAGAAGGATGAGCCGCTTGGGCGGTCCGGAACGACGCTCTCGTACGTCGGCGCGCGAATCGCCGGAATCTACTCGTCCGGGTCCGTTACCTTTGCGCTCGGGAGCCGCCGTTGTTTGATCGACTTCGCGGGTATCCATTACCGTTTTCGCACTCCATTGAGAAAGACGTCGATGTAAAAGCGCAGCGCGGTCTCGGGATCGTCGCTGTGCAGCACGGAGGCCGGGAACTTTTTGCGTCCCAGCGCGTGCATGAAGATGAGGCCCATGAAGACCATGGCCAGACGCTGCGCGTCGCCGGTGAGCTCGCCGTTGGCGATCCGGCGCTCCATGAACTCCATCAGCACGGCGAGGATCGCGAGCTGAGGCCGCCAGGCCGTCTCGGCGAAAATATCCTTTTCGTACTCCTGCTCGACCAGCGACCAGCGGATCATGTCTTGCAGCGATTCGAAGCGCGCGAACATCGTGCGCGCGAGCACGAACAGATCCTCCGAGAGGTCGCCGGTGAGTTGCGCCGCGACGTCCGCCAGCTCGACGTAGCCGCAAAAGTGTTTGGCGCAGGCAACGAGCAGCGCTTCCTTCGTGCCGAAGTGCCGGAAGAGCGTCGCTTCGTTCACGCCGGCGACCTCAGCGATCTCACGGGTCGTTGCGCCGCGCTTGCCCTTGCGCCCGATCACCTCGCGCGCTGCGGT
>JAFAQW010000211.1 GCA_019245995.1 Vulcanimicrobiota bacterium
TTGTGGAATCGCCCGATTGCGCGCGCTTCGTTGCGCAGCGTTTCGACAACGTCACCGTGCGCAACGCGCCCACGTGGATGCGGGTGCGCCTCGCATTGGCCGGACAGCGCCCGATCAATAATCTCGTAGACGTCTCGAACTACGTCATGCTTGAAACGGGACAGCCGCTCCATTTTTACGATGCCTCAGCGATCGAGGGATCGCTCATCGTGCGCGATGCCCGTGACGGAGAACGCATCGTAACGCTCGACGGCGTAGATCGCACGCTGACGCGGCAGGCGCTCGTGATTGCCGACGAACGCCGGGCGCTCTGCCTGGCAGGCGTCATGGGCGCGAGCGTCGCGGAGGTCACTCCCCGCACGACGGCGATCGTCGTGGAGGCGGCGAACTTCAAGGGATCGCGCGTTCGACGCACGAGCAAGGCGTTGGCGTTGCGTTCGGAGGCGTCGGCGCGCCATGAAAAATCGCTGCCGGTCGCGCTCACCGACCTTGGTGCGGCGCGGGCGGCGCAATTGCTCGCCGAATCCGGGGCGACGGCGTTTCGCGCGCGCGAATACGGGAGCGCTATCGCGCCGCCGGCGCCCATCCCGTTGCGCCTCAACGAGGTTACGCGAATTCTCGGAATCAGCGTTCCCGCCCAACGCATCGCGGAACACCTGCGCGCGTTGGGTTGCGCCGTGGAAGCGTCACGCGACGAGCGGGAGCTCTCCGTTACTCCACCGCTCTGGCGCCGCGACCTGACTGCCCCAATCGACGTGATCGAGGAGATCGCGCGAATCGAGGGTTACGAGCGGATCGAGGCGACGCTCCCCGCGGTCCCAGCGCACGAAATTGCGAGCACGGCCTTCGACCGCGAACGCGCGGTCGCCGACACCTTGGCGGCGCTGGGATACTGGGACGTCATCACCCTTTCACTGCATGGCCGGCGTCCCTACGCTCGCATCGCTCGCGCCGGACTGACGCTTGCGAGTCAACCGGTCGAAGTGCTCAATCCGCTCTCGGAAGAGCAGCGCTTCCTACGCGGCTCGCTGATCCCCGGCTTACTCGAGTATTTTTCCGCCTACGAACACGCCGAACGAGTCTTTGAAATCGGCCACGTATTTTCTCTCGAGGACGACGCGCTGTCGGAGCGCACCGTCGCGACGTTCGGCCTACGTGCCGACCCTCCGCGCCAGCCCTGGCGAGACGACGCATTCTTACGCCTCAAGGGGGACGCGCAGTCGCTGATACGCCGCTTCGCAGGACGAGGGGCGAGCATCGTTGCGGGAGCGGCATTTGGTTTGCATCCCGGAAAGAGCGCGATCCTGTCAGTCGTCGGCCGCACCATCGGTTCCGTCGGCTGCGTGGATCCTCGTTTAGGGGACGCCTTCGAACTGCGAGCAAACGTCTATCTCTGCACGCTCGATCTTGGCGCGCTGCCGCCGTATGCTACGCCGCAGTACCGGCCGCCGTCGAAGTTTCCGTCGACGTATCGCGACCTGGCAATCGTGCTCGACGTCGGCGTAACGGCCGCGGAGGTCGAAGCGGCGGCCACCGCGGCGCTTGGAGCGCTGGGCACGACCGTCACCGTCTTCGACGAATACCGCGGTCCGCAAGTCCCCGCCGACCGCAAGAGCCTGGCGGTGAGAATGACGCTCCAACGCCTCGATGCGACCATCACCGACGAAGAAGCCGATGCCGCGGTCGGCACGGTCGTACGGGCGCTCGAACGCGAATTCGGGGCGACGTTGCGCGCGTGATCGGAGGCTTTGCATGGCCGGACGTCATCATCGTCGCGATCTTGGCGATCGCGACGTGGAAGGGATATTCGCGCGGCTTCGTTTCCGAGCTGGGGGGCGCCGTGGCCGTGACGGCGGGGCTGGTGACGCCTTGGTTTTACAACGGCAGCTTCGATTCGCAGATTGAACGCGCCACCAAACTTGGCCCCGGCTCCGCCCACGTCGTGGGCATGTTCGCCACGGGCCTCGTTACGTACGTCCTCATCTTGGTCGTTGCGCGTCTGCTCGGCGCAATTGCGAAGCTTCCGGTGCTCGGAATCGGCAATGCGATCGGGGGGGCACTGATCGGCTTCCTCAAGGGAGCCGTGCTACTGTGGCTCGTGCTGTTCGTGGCGCTCTTCTTCCCGCTGTCGCCCGACATCCGCTCGGGACTGCATTCGTCGCGCTTCGCGCCGTATTTCGTGAGCTACGATCAACCAATCGACGACGCGATGCTTTCAACGATTCCCTGGTTTGCGCGCCCCTTCGTGCTGCCGTACTTTAGGCGACACCACTTGTGACGCGGCCGCTGAAGGCTTCGATGGCCGCGGCGCAACCCACGCCGGGCACGACTCGGGCGCCCGTTTCCAGCAACGCCAGCTCCATCGCGGCAATCGCGGCGAGAATATCCTTTTCCCCCACGTCGCCCATCGTTCCGAAACGCACGATCTTGCGCGCAAGCGTTCCCTGCCCACCCGACAGCACGACGCCGTAGCGCTCGCGCAGACGCTGCAACAGCGCGCCGACCTCGACGTCTTCGGGAGGGCTCGCCGCAACAACGGTCGGTGAGTGAGCGCCGACTTGGGAAAACATCGTGAACCCCATCCGCTCGAGCGCGGACCGCACTGCGCCGGCGTAGCGCGCGTGGCGAGCCTGTGCGTGCGGCGCGCCTTCGGCGTGATAGCGCTGCAGCGCGGCGTCGAGCGCGAAGAGTATCGGAATCGGCGGCGTCCACGGCATCTGCCCCTGGCGTGCGGCGGTTCGCGCCGCATTGAGGTCGAAATAAAAGCGCGACGAACGCACGTTCGCGGCTCGTTGCCAGGCGCGCTCGCTCAGTGCAATCATTGAGACCCCCGGGGGCGCGGCGAAGGCCTTTTGCGACGCCGTCACAACGGCGTCGTAGCCCCATTCGTCCATGCGAAAGTCGGACGCGCCAATCCCGCTGATGGAATCCACGAGCGTGAGCGCTCCGTGCTCGCGCAAGACGCCGGCGAGCGCCGCCATGTCGTTGGCGACTCCGGTCGACGTTTCGTTGTGCGTGAGCAAAATGCCCACGATCTCGCGCCGCGGGTCGTCGCGCAAACGCCTTTCGAGCGCGAGCGCGTCCACCGACGAGCCGAGCGCCGTTTCAAACCGTTCGACCGCGCAGCCGTAGTTTTCTGCGATGGTCGCGAACCGGTCGCCGAAGAATCCGACGCCGCACGAGAGCACGCGATCGCCCGGGGAAAGCACGTTGGCAATCGCGGTTTCCAGCCCACCGGTTCCCGAGCTGCCGAGGACGATCACGTCGCCGCGCGTTCCGAAGAGCGGTCGCAGCGCCTCGGTAATGCGCCTCAAAAGACCGGCAAACTCTGGACCGCGATGATCGATTAGCGGCTGCGCGAGCGCTTCGGTTACCGGTTGGGCCACGCTGACCGGTCCCGGAAGGAACAACAGCTCTCTGGGCATCGAATATCCCTTCGATGGACGTCGCAAGCATCCGCTTAACGGAACTGTCCTCCTGCGCTGGTTGCGCTGCGAAACTGGGCGCGGCGGAGCTGCACGGCGTGATGCAGCGCGTTTCACCCGCAACCAACGATCGCGTGATCGTCGGCTACGGAACGAACGACGACGCCGGCGTGTATCTGCTCGAAAACGGTACGGCGCTGGTCCAAACCGTTGACTTCTTTACGCCGATTGTGGACGACCCGTACGATTTCGGACGAGTCGCCGCAACGAATGCGCTCTCCGACGTCTACGCGATGGGGGGTCGGCCTCTGACGGCACTCAACATCGTCGCCTTCCCCGATGATTTGGATCTGTCGATTCTGGCGCGCATTCTCGACGGCGGCGCCGAAGTGGCGCGCGCGGCGGGCGTTGCAGTCCTCGGCGGCCATACCATCAAGGACGCTGAGCCGAAATACGGCATGGCGATCACCGGCGTGGTCGATCGCGCGAAGATCGTCACCAACGCCGGCGCCCGTGTCGGCGACGTGCTGGTCCTAACCAAACCGATCGGCACCGGCGTGCTCACCACAGCACGGAAACGGGGATTGATTGCCGACCGCGATCTCGACGAGGCCGTCGGCTGGATGACGACGCTGAACGACGGAGCCTGCGCGGCGATGCTGTCGGCGGACGCGCACGCGGCGACCGACATCACCGGATTCGGCTTGCTGGGGCACGCCGTCAACATGGCGCGCGCCTCCAATGTCCGGCTCGTTTTCGATTCGACCGCCGTGCCGTTTATGGACGGCGTTCTGGATTTAATCGATCGCGGCGCCGTTCCGGGCGGCACGCGGCACAACGCCGAAACGCACGCGGGTTTTACGGATTTTGCCGCAGTCGTAACCGAGGCCGTCCGCATCGGTCTTTCCGACGCTCAAACCTCCGGCGGACTACTGATCGCCGTTGAAGCGCAGCGCGTGAATGAATTAACGCAACGGCTCGAAGATAACGGCGCGCTCGCGGCCGTGATCGGCGAAGTTCGCGAAGGCGCCGGAGTCCTCGTTCGCTAGCGCCACCTTCGTTGCGAAGCTTTTTCGACTCAACCCTCGCTTAGCGCTTGATCGGCGTCTTACGTTCGCGGTGGCGTTTGACTACGCCATTGCGGCGCCGAGTAGTACCGGACACAGGTCTGCGCAGTGGAACGACGTTGTTCACCTTCTGATCGCCCAGCGGCACGGGCGAGATGAGGC
>JAFAQW010000001.1 GCA_019245995.1 Vulcanimicrobiota bacterium
CGCCAGCTTCCTCGGGTGGACGTTGGATGCGTTCGATTTCTTCTTGCTCACCTTCGTCGTCACGCGAATTGCGACGAGCTTCGAGAGGGGCGTCGCAGACGTCGCCTTTGCGATTACGCTCACGCTGATGTGCCGCCCGCTTGGTGCTCTGCTCTTCGGCTGGCTCGCGGATCGGTACGGACGGCGCACACCGCTCATGGTGGATATCGCGTGCTATTCTCTGCTCGAGCTCGCGACGGCATTTTCGCCGAACTTCACGGTCTTTTTGGTGCTGCGGGCGTTGTACGGCGTCGCGATGGGCGGCGAATGGGGACTGGGCGCGGCGATGGCGATGGAGGCGTTGCCGCCGCAGCGTCGCGGCTTTTTCAGCGGGTTACTCCAAGAAGGCTACATGGCCGGCTATCTGCTGGCCGCGCTGGCGTATTACTTTGTCTTCACGTTCACCCACTGGGATTGGCGTGGGCTGTTCGTCATCGGCGTGCTGCCCGCGTTGCTTATCTTCTACATTCGCTCAAAGGTTCCGGAATCGCCGGTGTGGCTGGAGCGGCGCGCGAGGACCGTCGTGCAAGGACGATCGTTCCTGCTGCGATCGTTCGCGGCGCATTGGCCGCTCGTCGCGTACGCCATTCTGTTCATGGGCGCTCTCAACGCGTTGTCGCACGGAACGCAAGATCTCTACGCGACGTTTCTGCAAAAGCAGCATGGTTTTTCTCCGGGCATCACGTCGTCGCTCTCGATCGTCGCCGCCTTCGGCGCGATCGCCGGCGGCGTCGTCAGCGGCACGCTGTCGCAGCGGTTTGGCCGCCGTGCCACGATCGTGGCCTGTGCCGTTTTGGCACTCTGCTTGATTCCGCTGTGGGCGTTCAGCGCGACCGTCGTGATGCTGGGTGTCGGCGCGTTTACCATGCAGTTCGCGGTCCAGGGCGCATGGGGCGTGATTCCCGCGCACCTGAACGAGCTGTCGCCGGCTGATGTGCGCGCCACTTTTCCGGGCTTTACGTATCAGCTCGGCAACTTGCTGGCCGCGGGCGTGGCGCAGATCGAGGCGGTGTACGCGCAGCGCTTTGCACTGGCGGGTCACGCCTCGAATTATTCCGCGGCGATGGCGATGGTGACGGCAGCGGTGTTAGCGTGCGTCGTGGCGTTGACCACGCTCGGCTATTTCGTGCGCCGCGAAGGGCGCGAGGTTTCCTTTACGTTGACGGCGTGATGCCGTGCGTCGTTGGCGACGCGGTCGGGGACGGAGACGGCGACGGCGAGGGGGTGGGCGTGGAGCCCGGCGGCAGCTGGGCGCCGTAGAGCGCGAGCAGCCAGATCGCCGTATGGTGTACGGTCACCTTCGGGGTGGCAAAGGAGAACGACAGCGTTTGAGCTTGCGGCGTGGTGAACTTCGAGAACGTGCCGAGCAACTGATCCGTCCGTTTGCCGCGCAGAACCGTTTCGTTATAGAGCTGCAGCGTGAAGACTCGGCCGGCGTATTGAATTTCCGGTAACGTATACTGGACCGAGGCGAGCCCGTTGAGCTCGAAATCGGTGTTGCTTTGCAGCCTGATCGCGACCAACGGCGTGATATGCATGAACATGGGATTGGGATTCACCATGTTGGGAACGTCGCGGGGAAGCGGCTCGACCTGCAGGGTCATCGTCCCGAGCGGCGTCGGCGATGGGCTTGCGCCGTCGTCCGTGGTGTCGGGTGCGGCGTCCTCGTCGTCGGATGACGCGCTGGATTTCGGCGATGGCGTCGGGCTCGCAGTCGGCTTCGCGCTAGCCTTCGGCGAACTCCCGGGCGCGGGCGAGGGCGGGATGTTGAAGGCGAGCGTGCACGTGTACTGCTGGTTGAACTGCAGCGTGCGCGGACAGTTCATGCCGGTGGGTGCCTGACCGATGGGATATTGCGCTTCGTTCGGCGCCAACGTCGCGCCCGGGCTCGTAAGCTCTTCGCGGCCGTTGGGACCGATCGTGGGGCCCGCCATGGTGTTGTTGCCGTTCATGTTCCCGATGCCGCCATTCATCCCGCCGATCGAGCCGGGCTGCGTGACGGGCGGTTCCATGCCTCCCATGCCCGAGTCGAAGCCCGATCCCTGACACGACGCCAAGGCCAGGGCCAACGCGGCAAAGAGAGCTCGGCTATCGCAACGCATCAGTGCCTTATTCCTTCCCTTCGACCCGGGCGCGCAACTCTTCAACGAAGGATCCGACGGATACCGTGCGCTTCTCCTCGACGCCTCGGGCGTTGACGTTGACCGTGCCGTCGGCAACCTCTTGTTTCCCTACCACCAAAATGTACGGTACCTTCTGCGTCTTCCAGTGCCGAATTTTATATCCCAACTTTTCGTTACTTTCGTCCGTTTCGACGCGAAAGCCCGCCCCGCACAGGCGCGCCGCGAGCTCGCGCGCATAGGGAAGTTGTTGCTCCGAAATCGGCGTGACGACGGCCTGCACGGGCGCGAGCCACACCGG
>JAFAQW010000015.1 GCA_019245995.1 Vulcanimicrobiota bacterium
AACTGGACCGCGGCGATCGGCAACGTGCGATGACGAAAGCCCTCGTTCGTACCGTCGTTGAGGTTCGTCATCGTCGGGACGAGCGTTTCAGGTAGGGACGCCGCATCAACGGCGTAGCCGTGGTTGTGAGCGGTGATGAGCACTTCGCCGGCCGCGTGATCCATCACGGGTTGATTCCCACCCCGATGGCCGTACGGCAACTTGTACGTACGGCCGCCGCATGCGAGCGCCAACAACTGATGGCCCAAGCAGACCCCGAACAGCGGCTTGCGCTCGATGAGCTTGCGCAGCACCTCCACCGTGCTCTTCAGATCGGTAGGGTCGCCTGGCCCCGGCGAGATGAAGACGGCATCCGGTTCGCTCGCGAGGACGTCCTCGACCGTCGCGTCGTAGGGCAGCACCGTGACCTGTGCGCCCAAGGCTTCGAGCCGTTCCAGTATCGCGCGCTTCACGCCGCAGTCGATCAACGCGATCTTGCGCCCGGCGCGCGCACCGGCAACGAATGACCGCGCCGTTGCGACGCTCGGCACCAGCGCCTTCGTGTCGGCATGTCGCACGAAGTCGCGTAAGCGCGTCTCCGCCTCCCGCAAGGCAACCTCGCCGACGGCGAGCGCCGCCCAGATCGTTCCGTGTTCGCGCAACGCGATTGTGATCGCCCGCGTATCGGCGCCGACCAATGCGGGGACGCGCTGTGCGTCCAACCACGACGCGAGATCCTGTTGCGAGAGATAATGCGAGGGACGGCGTGCGATCTGTTTCATGACGGCGGCCGAGACGCAGGCACGCCGGTATTGCGCGACCACGCCGGATACCCCGTAGTTGCCGATCATCGGATAGGTGAACGTGAGGATCTGACCGGCATACGAGGGATCCGTTAAGGCCTCTTCATAGCCGGTCATCCCCGTGTAAAAGACCGCTTCGCCTAGCGCCGTGCCCTCGACGCCGAGACCGAAACCTTCGAAGCGGCTTCCGTCGGCGAGAAAGAGCGCTGCGGGTGGCTGGGACGCGTTCATGCGGTCTCCCGCGACGCGTGGTAGGCGAGCCGTCCGTCGACGACCGTCGCCAGGATTTTTCGTGGAAGCGCGCGCCCGGCGAACGGCGTGAATTTGCCGAGTGAGGCAAAATCTTGCGGCCGAACGATCCACGAGCGATCCGCAAACATCGTTATGTCGGCGACCGAGCCAGGCGTGAGGCTTGGCGGCGGAAGGCGTAAGATGCGGGCGGGATTGACCGAGAGCAATTCGACGAAACGCGACAAGGGCAAGTCGGGCACCGCGGCGGCATAGGCGCCGACCGCAACTTCCAAGCCCGAATACCCCGGAGCCGCGTCAGTGCCATCGGCGGCCTTCTCGGCCGCGGTGTGCGGCGCATGGTCGCACGCAAAAACGTCGATGGTACCGTCACGAACGCCGGCGCGCAGCGCGGCAACGTCGGCGTCACGGCGAAGCGGCGGGTTCACCGCTTCCGACGCGCCAAGCCCCGTCGTGCCGGCGGAGAAAGTGAGGTGATGAGGCGTCACCTCACACGTCGCGCACACACCGCACGTCCGCGCGAAGCGCAGCAACGCGAGCGCGGTCGCCGTGGAAAGGTGCGCGATGTGCCACGCCTTTTTTGTCGATGCGGCGATGAGCAGGTCGCGCGCGACCGCCGCGTCTTCAACGATGCCATCGTTGCCCAGCGCCGCTTTGAGGGCGGGTTCCTCACAGTGACCGATGAACGGCGCGGGAACGTCGCGGGCCCGCACCGCCGCGGCGTGCGCGACCGCCGCATCGGCGACGGTATCGCCGTCGTCTGAAAAAGCAACGGCGCCGGCCCGCGCCAGCGCCGCGAAGTCCGCGAGTTCTCGGCCCCGCCGCCCGCGCGTCATCGCGGCGATGGCGTAGACGCGGCAATGCGCCCGCGTGGCCGCCTCCGCGTTCAGCAATTCAATAGCGTCGGGAGTATCGAGCGCGGGATTCGTGTTCGGCATGCACGCCACCGACGAGAAACCGCCGCGCACCGCCGCACGGGTTCCGGTGTCGATCGTTTCCTTCTCCGGATAGCCCGGATAACGCAAGTGCACGTGCATGTCGATGAAACCCGGCGCGACCACGGCACCGCCGGCATCGAACAATTCCTCGTCGTCGCGCGCGGTCAGATGCTCGCCGATTTCGGCGATGCGGCGATCGCGCACGCGTACGTCGCGCAGCGCATCGAGCTTGCCGGCCGGGTCGACGACGCGGCCGCCCCTGATCAAGAGCTGCGTCATTTGGCCGGCGGATTGACGAGAAAATCGAGCACCGCCATCCGCACGCCGACGCCGTGATGAACCTGCCGGGCGTAGCGCCAGCCCGCGAACTTCAAGACGGAGTCGTCGAGCTCCATGCCGCGATTGTACGGGCCCGGATGCATCACGATCGTCTCGTTGCGAACCCGCGCCAAGCGGCGTTCGTCCAATCGATAGCCCGCAATGTATTCCTCGTCGGAGATCGGCATCTCGACGAAGCGCTCGCGCTGGATGCGGAGCAGCACGATTGCGTCCAGCCGCGGCAAGATCGCGTCGAAGTCGCGTTCGACGCTGATGCCGGCGCCCGCATAGTCGTGTGGGAGAAAACACTCCGGGCCGATCAAGACCACCGCTGCACCGAGGCGCTGCAGGCCTCGCATCGTCGAATGCGCGACGCGGCTATGGAGCACGTCGCCCACGATACCGACGGTTCGCCCTTTCAGCGGCCCGAACTCTTCTCTCAGGGTATAGATGTCGAGCAGCGCCTGCGTCGGATGCGCGTGCACGCCGTCGCCCGCGTTGACCACGTGGCCGTCAAACGCCAACGCAATCCGCTGCGGGAAACCGGGTTGATGGTGCCGCACGACGATAATCGAGATCCCGAGCGCGCCGAGCGTCAGCGCCGTATCCTCCAGCGTTTCGCCTTTTGTGGCGAGGCTCAAATTCTTCGGCGCCAGATTGATGACGGCCGCTCCGAGCCGAGATTCGGCCAAGTTGAAGGACGTGAACGTGCGCGTGCTCTCCTCGAAGAACATGTTCACGCATCCCAATCCTTGCAGGAGCGGCCCTGGAGGCGTGCGCTCGAATTGTTCGGTACGTTCGAAGATGTAGCGAAGCTCCCGCGGCGTGAGGTCGTCGAGGTCGATCAAGCTGCGGCGTATGCGCACGTGAGAACCTAGAGCCGGTCCGAGATCGTCACTTGATCCGTTTCCGCGGGCTGCGGGTCCAGGTTCACGCGCACGCGATCGTGTGGGAGAGTCGGAACGAAGCGGCCGACGTAGTCCGCGCTGATCGGCAGCTCACGCAAGCCGCGGTCGATGAGCACGCACAGCCGTACGGCAGAGGGACGGCCGAGATCGGTTACCGCATCGAGTGCGGAGCGCACGGTTCGCCCCGTGTACAGCACATCGTCTACGATGACCACGGTGCGCGCCGAAACGTCTACCGGAATCTGCGAGTCCGGAAGCTCGTGCGTGACGCGATCGTCGCGATACAAGTTGATGTTGAGGAATCCGAGCGCCGGGGCGCGTCCGGAGATGCGCTCGATCTCGGCGGCGAGCCTCATCGCCAACGCCTCGCCTCCGCGGCGGACCCCCAGGAGCACGAGGCCGTTCTGGGACTCATCGGGCTCGAGGATCTGCTGCGCGAGACGCGCGATAATACGCGCCGCTTGGTCGCGGCCGATCAGCACGCGGCTGCGGCCCGTCGTCACGCCGGTTCCTTCAGACCGTGAAGCGCCGTTTCCACTCGACGAAGTTCATTGCGATAGCCGTCTAATTTTTCTCGCTCCTTGGCCACGACGTCGGCCGGGGCCCTCGCGACGAAGGCGGCGTTGCTCAGCTTGCGTTCCCCGCGCTCGATCTCCAGGTGCAGCGTTTCGAGCTCTTTGCGATAGCGAGCCTCCAGAGCGCCGCGCGGGGCCCGCACCGCGACGGCGGCCAGCGCCTCCGCGAGCGTTTGCCCCGTGGCCGCGCAACGCTCCGCGGTGCCCGATGCTAACAGCGCCAGCAGTTCGGCGACCTCCGCCGGCACGTTGGCCGGGATTTCCACGACGATTCGGTCGCGAGGGTGCAGCCCGAACTCGGCCCGCGCGTTACGGATCCGTTCCACCGCTGCCTGCAACGCCAGGAAGTCCGCGGCGTCCTCGAAGCCGGGCACCTCCAAGGCGTCGGGCCAGGCGGACGTCATGATCGTTGGGCCGTCGTGCGGCAGCGCCAGCCAAACTTCTTCGCTGATGAACGGCGCGACAGGATGCAACAGGCGCATGGCGTTATTCCAAACGAAGGAAAGCACCGCCGCTCGCGTCTCGCGACTGCTCGCCGCCTTGGTCGACTCCACGTACCAGTCGCAGAACTCGTACCAAATGAAGCGCCACAGCGCCTCGGCGACGTCCCCGAAGTCGTAACGGCCGAGCGATTCGGTTACCGCCAAAATAGCGTCCCGCAAGCGGGTGAGGATCCATCGGTCGGCCAGCGTCAGCCGTTCGCTCGGCGGGAGCACCAAGGCGCGCGGCAGGCCCTCGGGCAGCGCCAGCAGGTAGCGCGTCGCGTTCCAAATTTTGTTGTTGAAGTTGCGGGCTTCTTCGCAACGCGACTCCTGATAACGTAGCTCCTGGCTGTCGAGGCGCATCTGGCGAAGGATCGACATGCGCACCGCATCGGCGCCATACTTCTCGGCTAGGTTCATAGGGTCGATCGCGTTGCCGAGCGACTTCGACATCTTCCGTCCCGCCCGATCGAAGACCGTCGGGGTGATCAGCGCGTCGCCGAACGGGATGCGGCCCATGAAGTGAATCCCCAGCATTATCATGCGGGCCACCCAAAGAAAGATGATCTCGCCGGCCGTAACGAGGACCTGCGAGGGATACCAGCAGCGGAGTTCGGGCGTCGCCTGCGGCCATCCGAGGATCGAAAAGGGCCAGATGCTGCTCGAGAACCAGGTATCCAGCGTGTCGGAGTCGCGCCGCAAATCGCGCGTGCCGTAATCGCGCTGCGACAGCTCGAGCGCCTCCGCCTCG
This sequence comes from Vulcanimicrobiota bacterium, assembly GCA_019245995.1. Classification (GTDB taxonomy): domain Bacteria; phylum Vulcanimicrobiota; class Vulcanimicrobiia; order Vulcanimicrobiales; family Vulcanimicrobiaceae; genus Cybelea. Next base: position 5,004 of record JAFAQW010000015.1, read on the forward strand.
CTTTCGGCGACGACCTCGCGACCGTCGCTGGTGTACCAAACCGGCAACTGATGGCCCCACCAAATTTGCCTCGAGACGTTCCAATCGCGGAT